>NZ_AP024886.1:900000-1094535 GCF_024346975.1 Vibrio neonatus
GCTTGCGATCGCTTAATTGGGTTTAGGCTTAATCAGGCCTAGGCTGAATATAAAGAGAAAGCCAGTGCACGTGCACTGGCTTTTTGTTGTCATGGATTTTTATGCCTGCTATCAATGGTAATCCATCACCATAGAAGCCTGTAACTGATAGCCCATCGAAATATTGCTCGTGCCATCTACGATATAGACATCCTCTGTGGTTAATGAGGATTGCATTACGCCTTCCACCCACACGGGATATTGCACCGTTCGCATAGCGTAGCCTTTGGTATATGACACTCGCACAATTTGATTGGCAGGCGGAGGAGGCATATGAATGCACGCCCCTGCCACTGGCACCAATAAAAACTCAGTGGCGACCATGGCATCAGAGAATTGAATGGGCACTAAAAATCCGGGGATGCGCACGTTTTTACCATCAAATTCGGTGGTAAGAGACTGTGAGGCGAGTTTTTGCGCTTCAATGTACGCCTCACGCATTTTTAGCAGTTCAATGGCATCAATATTGTCTTGCTTGAGCTCTGCTAGCAGCGCCGTTAGCTGTTCTTCATCTGCGGGCTCAGTGGAGTGCATCAAAGTAAACACGTTTTGTATTTTACTTAAATGCTCACGACTCAGCTCTGGAAGCACAATAGGATTGGGCTCAGCCGCAGGTCTTAGGTTATCCCAATCGACTGTAATGGCAGTGCTGGCAATCGCACTATTGGCAAATACGTTTAAAGTGAACAACAAAAATAGAAGACAAATACACTTTTTAACATCCATGTTGACTACTTATATCCTTAAATAACTGTGTTAACGTCATTGAGCTAATCAGCAGGTCTATCGACTGGCTAACACATAACCTTGCAAGCCGATAAACCTGATATTGATTTACCTTTGTCTAAGTCACCCTTGCTTAAAGCTACCCTTGCTTAAGCTACCGTTATTTAGCCTATAAGGTATTTTTGTAAATCACGCCATCTTTCATGATCAGCTGAATAGTCTCTGGACTGTCCACACGTTTTTCCGCGCCAAACCATTTATCACCTGTACCCACCACTGAAAAGTCTTGCAGTGGGTTGCCATCCAGTAGCAATACATCGGCATACGCTCCTACTTCAATCACACCTAATTTTGCCTCTGGGTAAGGGTTAGTGAAGTCGCCCGTTAGCGTGGCAATTTCACCGCCGATTGAGGTCAAGGTTTTTAATGATTCATACGGGCCAAAAAAGTCATTGTTAAGCTTTTTCTCGTAGGCAATTTGGATATTACAAGCGTCGACAGAGCCTACACAGTCGGTTTGAAAACCGCGCTTAACCGGACACTTTTTCATGTTCGGAATGTAGTTTTTAAAAGACTCGGTAGCAGACTTCGCTTTGCGATAACTCGAAGGGACGTTTTTAATGGCGGGGATATCCATCAGGCCCGGATCAAAAGCGGTTAAGTTGGTGGTGATATACGCACCTTTGTCGTTCATCACCTCGGCAATCTCACAGTCAAACGAAAAGCCATGCTCAATGGACATGACGCCCGCATCAAGTGCGCCTAAAATGGCTTCTTTACGGTAAGAGTGCGCCATTACGTAACTGCCGTAGCTTTCAGCCACCGCGACCGCCGCAGATAATTCTTCTGGTGAACCTGCAAGTAATTGCCATGGGTCAAACGCTGAGACTACGCCGCCAGATTGCATGTATTTGAGCTGAGTGGCGCCCATGCGAAAGTTATTACGCGCGTATTTTTTAACATCCCCTACGCTATCTACCTCTTGCGCCATATTCAGGCGAGTAAAGTTCGACTCTTGACCTACTGGTGCAGAATAGTTGGCAAAATCAGCGTGCCCTCCGCGAGTACTCAAAAAGGCGCCTGACGGATAATAACGCGGTCCAATAATCTCACCGGCATCAATGGCGCGGCGCAAGCCACCATTTGCACCGCCAGCATCTCGCACTGTGGTAAAGCCTTGCATAAGATACATTTGCGCCATGCGCGAGCCGTGTATGGCAAAGTCTTCCCAGGTTTTACCTGACTCCATCGCTGGCAAACTTGGGCCCATTAACATTAAGTGAGCGTGGTTTTCAATAAAGCCTGGAGTGAGCGTTTTTCCCTTACCATCAATTATAAGTGCATCGTCACGGACAGTAATTTCGTCGCCAGAAATGCTTTTGATTTTATTCCCTTCAATCAAAACATGATGATTTTCATACAGTTTGTTTTCTGTACCATTAAAAATATCTACATTTTTAAATACCGTCTGCGGCAGCGGCGCTTGTTCAGTAGCCGCTTGTTCAGTAGCCAACGCCATAGAGGTCATCAGCGCGAGTGTTGATGTTAATACAACTTTTTTCATTCATAAATCCTTCTATGAAAAATAACTTAAGTTTTGGGGGACACAGCTAAGCTGTACTAAAGAAAAAGTTTAGTTGTATTTTGAGCTTTGAATGGTTTATTTTTCAGAGAAAGTTCAATTATTTCAATCACAAGAGAGTTATGTGAGTAGGTTCTCAATAATTGGTGAAAGGTTAGAGGTGTTACGCTACTTCAATACTATTTAGAAAAGAGATGCATAACAAAATCTGCATATAAAGAGTATTAAAGTAGCGCTAATAGAAGGCTTATAGAATCACTATGAAAAAATCGGGGACATCCCATAGCTAGGTATCACTATCAGTAACACCCCAAGCACGATCAAAAAGAGTCCGGCCAGACATTTCACTAATGTTGGCAATACAACGCTGATACTAGAACGCGTTGATTTGGTGTAATACTGGATAAATTTTCGTCCGGTGACCGTTAAAAAAGCGATACTGGACGTGGTTATGGCTGTGCCTATCGCCATTAAAAAAGCGCCGATGACCCCAAGCCAATACAGATGCGTTAAGTTTGCAAAGAACAGCACTAAGATAGCTCCAGAGCACGGTCTTAACCCTATACTCAAGATAATCATTAAGTACTCTTTCGGCTTCGAGATAGTATTTAATTCAGCAGCATTCGCTGAGTGTTTGTGCCCGCAAGCACAGTTGTCGCCATGTTGATGATGCTGATTGGCTTTACTCGACGCATACAGATACTTAACCGCGCTATAGATAAGCTGAATGCCCAATAGAGCTACCAATACGCCGCTGTAGGTGGCTAATTCACTGACTGTGGTATTGAGCTTGCGCATAGTTTGATGAAACACAAAAACAAACGTGCTGACCAAACCTACCGCAACAAGTGCCTGCACAACCGCAGAACACATGGTGATAAAGATGCCCGCTTTAAGTCGCGTTTCATTGGTTGCCAAATAGGTGCTGACCACCACTTTGCCATGCCCAGGGCCTAACGAGTGCAACATCCCATATAAAAAGCACACGCCTAATATAATGAAATCAGCTTTGCTATCACCGCTATAAAACTGCTCCGTCAGATAATCCAATGACTCTTTTTGCAGATGGATGCTGTTGAGTAAAATGACTGGCCACAAAAACCATAACGCCACAACAACAAGTGCCAACACGACAGCAATCACCAGCATAGATTTAGACATGCTCACTTTTGCTTGAGCCAGTGGTGCAGATAGTGGCTTTTGTTGAAAAATCGGCTGCGATACCTCAAGGGGAGTGATTTTATTTATTTTCATTTTGGCAACTGTCCATGTTTACAACTAAAGCTCAGTGTTTGGGTAAATACTTTGCCCAATTGGGTATCAGGAGTAGCGTCAACGGGTATCGACATGGCTTTATTGACTTGCGAAGCCGTTGGATGCGGCTCAATCAAAGATGAAGAGCAATAAGGGGCAAGAGTACTGGCAAATTGTACGTCACTAGCGGCTCGCCAAGACATATCCACATAATAAGAAGGGTCAAAAATACGCAAAGCGAGCTTTTTGCCATCAAATAGATAAGGTTTGTTTAACAGCAAGGTAAAGCTCAAAATCGCTTTGCCTTTAACTTCCTTTAACTTCGCATCAGTGACTTGTTGATATTTGAAAGAGTGTTTGCCTTCATCTAAATAAGTGAAGTCATGTGAAGGCCGCATGTTATCAATCACAGAGGCTGAAATTGTGTTCAACGTCTGTTGTCGATGTTCGGGCGACATATCTTCACCATCGAACAAATACGCAGTCGTCATCCTATCAAACGTCCATTCCATCTTAAAACCATCAATAGCTTGGCTATTGCCTAGTATTTGCGTCTTAGTATCTATCCACGAGTGCGGATGAGCCACAGCTGACTGGCAAAATAGCCACAGCAACAGGGTAACTAATACAGTTCGGAATGTCGGTTTGATAGGATGCATATTGTACCTACTTCATGCTATTGGCGATAACAGTTACGTTATGTTTAAAGGCTTTCGCGTAAGTATTTGCCTCGTCAGTCAAAGACAGTGCTTCTGGGTACAGCTCACCGCCCTCTTTCGCGCCACTTGCCGCCGCCACTTGCTTAACTAAACGCGGGTCGGTTTGGTCTTCCATAAAGTAAACTTTTACTCCTTCAGATTTGATCTGATTGATAAGTTCAGCAATATGTTGAGCACTGGCTTCAGACTCTGTTGAGTAGCCTTGTGGTGCTAGGAAATCCACATTGTATTGCGCGCCAAAATAACCAAACGCGTCATGGCTAGTCAGCACTTTGCGTTTTTCTCTTGGAATGGCGTTGAACGTAGTTACGGCCCAGTCATTAAGATCAGACAATTGTTTGATGTACTGCTCGCCGTGCTGCTTAAAGTAATCTGCATCTTCCGGATCTGCTTTGATCAACGCATTCATTACGTTAGTGGCGTACGTTACACCGTTTGCCATGCTGTTCCATGCGTGAGGATCAATGATCTTTTCACCATCATCAATCATGCTACGAGTTTGAATGCCGTTCGATGCAGTCACGACCTCGCCTTTATAGCCAGAGGCTTTTACTAAGCGATCCATCCAACCTTCTAAGCCCAAGCCGCTAACAAATACAACGTCAGCTTTGTTTAAAGTCACGCTGTCTTGCGGTGCAGGAGAAAATGAATGAGGGTCGCTTTCAGCGCCAATTAAAGTGGTTACCTGCACGTGTTCGCCGCCAACTTGCTGCACGATATCACCCAATACAGAGAAGCTCGCCACTGCATTGACTGTTCCCGCCATAGCGGTGCTGCTTGCTGCAATAGCCAAAGTGACACTTGCAAGTTTTAATAGTTTCATTGGGGGTTTCCTAATAAGTAATGACATCCATTACTGTCGAAGCATTCCTTTCTTGCTTCCACAGAAAATAGACAGAATAAAAATAAACATAGCGACCAAAATAATGGCAGGTCCTGCCGGTATGGATTGGAACCAAGACCAGCTCAAACCAAGTAGTGAGCTGACCATGCCAAACACAATCGAAATCATCAGCATATGCGGTAATCGGTCGGTCCAGCATCGCGCTGAAATGGCTGGCAACATCATTAAGCCCACCGACATTAACGTGCCGAGCACCTGAAAACCTGCGATAAGATTTAATACCACCAGCCCCATAAATAAGGCATGGATATAGATGGAATATCGACTTGAATAAATAGAGAAAAAGCTTGAGTTAAATGACTCATAAACAATCGCTCTATAGCAAATAGCCAGTGTTAATAGGGTGATGCTCACCACCACGCCAATAAAGACTAACGCGCCGTTATCCACGGCCAGCAATGAGCCAAACAATAGATGTAATAGATCAATGCTGTTCTTGCGATACGATACCAAGATCACCCCTAAAGCAAGTGAGCCTAGATACAGTCCGGCAAAGGTGGAATCTTCACTAAGTTTGGCGCGCTTACTGATCCAACTGGAGGTGAGCGCGACAAATAGCCCGGCAAAAAAACCGCCGACACCCATATAAAACAGTGACATTCCTGCAAAAAGGTAGCCAATGGCCACGCCCGGTAATACCGCGTGCGACAGCGCATCGCCGACTAAGCTCATGCGGCGTAATAGTAAAAATATACCCAGTGGTGGTAAGCTAAAAGACAGCACGACACAGGCAACAAGTGAGCGTCGCATAAAGCCAAACTGGCAATACGCATCGAGAATATGAATGGACATAGTGTTAGTCTGTTACCTGATTTACGTTATTTTGTTCAAAAATCGCCTGTCCATTACTCAACCGGATAATGTCAGTAAAGTAGCTTTCAACCATTGAGATATCGTGCAACACCGCCACAATGGTTTTACCCTTGCGGTGAAGCTCTAAAATGAGATTTAAAATCAACATTTGGGTATCTTCATCAATACCGGCAAAAGGCTCATCCATTAGCATTATTGGCGCATCTTGTACCAATAAGCGGGCAAATAACATGCGCTGAAATTGCCCTCCGGATAAACAATTGATGCTGGTCTTTTTAAGCTCGGTAATCCCGACTTGTTCTAGAGCCCAATCCACGTTTTGCATGTCTTTTTTCGACAAACGTCTAAAAATGCTTTTTCTCGGCCAGCACCCCATAGAAACCACTTCAAACACATTGATTGGAAAATCCTGATCAATATTTGATTTTTGTGGCAACCAAGCAATGCCTTTTTTGTCTACATTTTCTAGGCTTGTGGTGCCTGAAATAGCAGGAATTAACCCACAGAGTGTTTTCAATAACGTTGATTTGCCTACCCCATTCGGCCCTACAATGGCAGATAAAGAACCTAGCTTTACCTGACCGGATATGGAGTGACACACTGCTTTGTTCTGATAGCCAATGACTAAATCATTAAAGTGAATCATGCTAGAGAGATCGCCCATTTAATTGCCAACCATAAAACGCAAAGCCCTACCGTGCCCAGCAACACTCGACTGAGTGCAGACATCGCCAGCAAATAACGCTCGTCATTGGTGTTTTCAGTTGCTTTGATATTCATTAAATGTGATAGAGTTCAAATAATTAGGTCGGACGTTATAACATAACATTTTTGATTTGAATAATATCGATGTTCAAGCACTGTAATATCACATTCACTAAGCCATTGTTTAATAACAATAAAAAGCAGTAGACCTTCATTTTCTGAATTTAACTTTGCTAAATTGCACGAAATAACAACATTCTGTACTTAACAATAGAGATAGTTTCATCATCATTGATGTTATACATAAAACTCAGCACGCCCAGCTAAATCAGCAGCGCAAGGGAGGTTATGGAAGAGTTCAGTAGTCACTCTAGTAAGCGATTAAAAGTATTAGTGCTAACCCATAATTGGCGTAAATATCCCATAACAGCCTATATTTATTCCTACTAATGTCGTCAAATTCATGTGCATTGCCGTGGCTAAATTGATAAGGTGATCGACACATGCACTACCAATGACTAATAGTTTGAATAATCAACAAGGTATGGTTAAGTTCCAATCGCTTAACAAGTGGTACGGCGATTTTCACGCCCTAAAAGACATCGATTTATCAATCCACAAAGGCGAGATTGTTGTGATCTGTGGCCCGTCAGGCTCTGGTAAATCAACGCTTATTCGTTGCATCAATCAGCTTGAGCCTTTTGATAGCGGTGAGCTTAACGTGCTTGAACATACCTTACCCTGCCCGTTTAAAAACCCCGGCAAGGTGGGGATGGTTTTTCAACACTTCCACCTATTCCCGCATTTAACGGTTCTTGAAAACCTCACTCTTGCGCCCATTCGCACCCTAAAGAAAAGTAAGCAAGAAGCAGAAAAAGTGGCGATGCACTATCTAGAGCGCGTGCATATTCAAGAGCAAGCACACAAATATCCAGTACAACTTTCTGGCGGACAACAGCAACGCGTCGCGATTGCACGCTCTTTGTGCATGAAGCCTGAGCTATTATTATTTGATGAGCCCACTTCTGCCCTTGATCCTGAAATGATCAATGAGGTACTTGATGTTATGGTCGATCTTGCCAAAGAGGGAATCACTATGGTTTGCGTGACCCATGAAATGGGCTTTGCCAAAAAAGTGGCCGACCGCGTTATTTTCATGGATGAGGGACAAATAGTGGAATCAAATAGTCCGCAGGCATTGTTTGAAAACCCGCAACACAAGCGCACGCAAGCTTTCCTCAAGCAGATCTTAAGCTACTGATGTTTGGGCGTATTATTAAACCCACCCTGTTTGCCATACTGCAAATCATTGTTCTGGTAGCGGCAGTCACTTGGATATTGAATTCGGGCGCACAGGCTATGGGCTATCACTGGCAATGGGATAGAGTGCCGGATTACATTGCCATCTATGAAGATGGTCAGTGGTGGTCTGCCGAATTGCTCGACGGGTTACTAGTCACGATACAGATCTCTTTGATTGCTCTCGTGGCCACGCTAGGCATAGGTTTAGTGACCGCGCTTCTCAGAAACTCCAATTCAGTGGTGGGCAGAGCGTTAGCCACCGGCTATGTGGAACTGATTCGTAACACCCCACTGCTTGTGCAAATTTATCTTTTGTATTTTGTGTTTGGCCCCGTCATTGGGCTAGATAGATTCAGCACCGCAGTATTGGCACTGGCACTGTTCCAAGGCGCGTATACTGCGGAGATTTTCCGTGCGGGACTAAACAGCATTGCTCGTGGGCAATTTGAAGCGGCTCACTCTCTAGGCTTATCCCGCCTATTCACCTTTTGGGATGTGATCCTGCCACAAGTGATTCAAAGAACATTACCTCCATTAACCAATGAGGTGATTTCACTGATTAAAAACTCTTCTATTGTGAGTGTTATGGCGGTATTTGACCTAACCACACAAGCCAGAAACATTGTTTCTGAAACTGCGATGCCCTTTGAGATTTGGTTCTCGGTGGCCATCATTTATCTTGCGCTTACTCTTTCACTCTCTGCCATCGCCGCTTGGTTAGAACATAAGCTTGGCGCTAACTGGCGAACCCAATAAGGACCACTCAGCATGAAGCTATTTAAAACCGCAATTACGGCACTACTGGCGCTCGCTGTCAGCTTGCCTGCATTTGCGACTAATACGCAAAATTCAGCTACACCAAATTTAGACAAAATATACGATAGAGGCACTTTGCGAGTTGGCATGTCGACCTTTGTCCCTTGGGCAATGCGCAATAAACAAGGCGATCTGATTGGTTTTGAAATTGATGTAGCCAAACGCTTAGCCGCCGATTCTGGCTGGAAAGTAGAATTTGTGCCAACCGCTTGGGACGGCATTATCCCCTCACTGCTCTCACAAAAGTTTGATGTGATCATCGGCGGTTTATCCATTACCGAAGCTCGCTCAAAAAGTGTTCTGTTTACTGACCCTTACTCACACTCTGGAGTACAACTGGCAGCCAGTAAAGAACTGGCAAAGGGCTTTAATAAAGTATCAGATTTTAACTCTCGCCGCATCAAAATAGCGGCACGTCGCGGCGCTGTTACCGTGCAAGTGGCGCGTGAAACCTTCCCTAAAGCGAAGATTCTTCAATTTGATGATGAAGCCCAAGCCTTTCAAGAAGTGCTAAATGGCAATGCACAGGCGGTGATTGCATCCAGCCCTAAACCTGAGCAGGAAGCCATCAGGCACTCGGACTCACTATTTATTCCGTTTACTGAACGCCTATCACAAGGCAACGAAGCCTTTGCAGTGCGTTTAGGCGAAACCGATAAAGCGGAGTTCTTTAACCAATGGATCAAAGATCGCACCGAAGATGGTTGGCTAAAAGAGCGCTATGAATACTGGTTCTCTACTCTAGATTGGCAAGATCAAGTGGCTCAAGGCCAGTAGGCTAACCAATAAGTGAACCGTGCTTGTTAGTAGTGGGCACAGTTCACTTAATATTCAATTAAAACAACGCCATACAAAGCAATTAACATTAGGAATAACGTGAGCAGACGCAACACACCCACTAAAGCAGCATCCACTAAAGCAACAGCTCTCGCTAGCAAGCGCTATTGGTATCAGAGCCTCAATCTATTAGACGGTGTCTTGCTGGCCATTATTGGTGTGTTCCTCGCTTGGCTATATTACCGCTCCGCTGTCGGCATCAATTACCATTGGCGATGGCAAGACGCTATACGTTTGATTTTTGTTCCTCCTTCTGAGGGCAAGCTCCCTTACTTCTTCCAAGGTCTAGTAGCAACACTGCGCCTGAGTCTTTGGAGTATGGTGCTTGCACTCTCTTTTGGCACCCTGCTTGGCATTGCGAGGCATTCAAAACTGGCGCTATTTAAAACTCCTGCACTGCTGTTTATTCAGTTGGTACGCAATATTCCACCTTTGGTGTTTGTGTTTATTTTTTACTTCTTTATCTCCAATCAACTGATCCCGCTACTGGGCTTACAAAGCCTGCTTCGTGAGCACCAAGGCGACCTTAATGGCGTGCAGCAGTTTCTATTTGGCCCAGCGAATTTGTGGGAAAACTTAGCTTCGGGCGTCATCTGCATTGGCTTATTGTCATCGGCCTACATAGCGGAAGTGATTCGCGGCGGCCTTGAAAGTATACCTAAAGGGCAATGGGAAGCGGCCGACTCTTTAGGTCTCTCTGGGCTTGATAAATATCGATTTGTGATAGGCCCGCAGGTGCTCACCGCCATTACGCCACCTTTGGCGGGACAAACTATTTCTCTGGTCAAAGACACTTCGATTGTCTCGTTAATTTCCATACAAGAGATGACCTTTGTCGGCACAGAGATGGCCAATTCATCAGGAATGATTTTTGAGATCTGGTTGATTGTTGGCGTTGTGTATTTCTGTTTGTGCTTTGCACTGTCACGCCTGTTTAATCGAATAGAAAAACGCTCTAGGGCTTATTTGTAGTAGCTCACTATTGCTAGCGATAGATGCAAGCATACGTTCATTAGGACGTATGATGCTTATGCCATTTGCTCAGCATAAGCGGGCTCTTTTTGTTTGGTTTTATGTAAGATTTTACATGTTGTGCATGACCTCACTTACTTGATAACTCACTCTGCACCCATAACATTCAAACCTACTCACCGGATCTCACACCAATTCTCTCTCAGTACTTGAGGAACGCCTCCACACGCTTCCACTGCGGCAATAATTTCTTTAAATCTCTCTATTTCACCTTAACAATCCGTGCTGGACTATACCACTGGGAATTTAGCCATAAATAGCTAGATTGCTGCTTAATAGAAGCAAGATTCACACATTTCGTAGCAAAATTAAGTTCAGATCACCCGTAAAACAATACATCACTGTCATTTAGCTGTCATATTAAAACTCTAATCTTTACTTAAAGATCTGGTACAGACCAATTAAATGAGTTACAAATAAGATACAGAATCGTTTTATTCATAACTCATTCGACACATTAGTCGCTAAGCGAGTCTAGGAAGCCAGCACAGGAAAGAGTGTGGCACTCAATACGATTTAAAGCCTACATGTGAGATTTTTACAGGAGAAATCAATGCAAGAGATTAGCAGAGAGCAAGGCGATATTAACTTGTCCCAACGTCGCCAAGATTACCAACAGCAGGCGCTTAGCCCACAGGCGGCAGAGCTTATCCAACGCGATAAAAACGCATTTTTACATCAAAGCCTAAGTACGCCAGTGATGCACGCGATTGCCAAATCAGACGGTGCTTATATCTATGATTTTGAAGGGAATAAATTTCTCGATTGCCATGGGAATGGTGTGCATGCTGTCGGTTTTAATAACGATTACGTGTGCGAAAAAGTCGTGCAGGCATTGCGTGATAAGAACACTTTTACCTCTCGTCGCTACACCAATACCAATATTGTGGCGCTTGCAGAAAAGCTCATTGAAGTCACACCAGACGAGCTAGACCGCGTCTCATTTTGTCCGGGAGGCTCAGAAGCTATTGAGCTTGCTGTATCGCTGGCTAAGTCATACACAAAAAAATGGAAGACGATCTCCTTTTGGGACTCGTATCATGGCAATGGCTTTCAATCGGCCAGTCTAGGCGGCGAGCGTCTATTCAAGCAAGGGCTTGGACCTATGGTACCCGGCGCGTTGCACGTTGAATTCCCAAATTATCAGAACAACCCATGGGACTTTACCGACCCAAGAAAAGTCGATGATGAGATCCTTCGTCAAATGGAAATCTTATTTGAAAAAGAAGGCGATATCGCGTGTGTGGTGGGCGAGCCGATCAGTGCTACACCCAATATGCCCACTCAATACTTCTGGAAAAAAGTGAAAGAGTTGTGCGAAAAGCACGGCGCACTGCTTATTTTTGATGAGATTATCGAAGGGTTTGGTCGAACAGGTAAAATGTTTGCATGCGAGCACTACGTCACTCCAGATGTGCTAGTGATGGGCAAATCTTTGGGCGGAGGTATAACGCCGTTTGCTGGCATAGTGACTAAAAACAAGTTCAATGTCTTAGAGACTCAGTCTATTGGGCACTATACCCATGAAAAGAATGGACTGTGTGGCGCAGCAGGTCTGGCAACTCTTGAATACATCGAGGCTCATCAACTTGTTGATAATTCACGTAAGTTGGGTGAAAAATTAATCGATGGATTCAAACAAATGCAACAAGCCTACCCTATGGTCGGCATGGTGGATGGCATAGGTCTACATATTGGCGTTGAGATACTCGCGTTAAGTGGGTCTGGCGAACGTGGCGTCGATGAGGCTGAACGCATCATGTATCGATGCATGGAGCATGGTTTGGCGTTCAAACTGATTGAAAAGAGCGTCATCACCTTGCGCCCTTCTCTGGTTATCACTGAACAAGATGCGCAATTTATCCTAGAGACCATTCAAGAAGCGATTGAATACGTGATGAATGAATCTAAATAATTTGGCTCAAGCTACATTTGCCTGAAATTAAAGCTGGTTCCGCGATCCTATCTTTCATGAAAATAGCACTATCGCAAAGGAACCAGCTATTTATAAATACAACTGAACTGACGTGTTATATTAGTGAACCGTAATACTTACCGAGCTGCAGGTATTGTTATTACAGGCTTTGATCTCATGCTTACCTGATAATGAGTGTGCATCTATTTGGTTTGCACTCACATTGCCATCTAAATACCAGCGTACATCTGGGCTAGAGGCTTTTAGTGACAGAATTTGTCCTGCATAGGGATAAATATGACTGCCGTCTTCAGGCTGAATAATATCGATAAAGCGTTGTGACTTAGAGTGCACTTTCTCCCATGACAACAGCTCTTGCGGCCAATTATTTGCTACAGATAAACGTTTATCTCGGCGCAGCGTTCTTGGCGTAACGCCATCAATAGTCCACGCCAAACGTTTTTGCTGACAATTGGCTTTCGAAACCATCTCAGCGGCTAAACCACTCGGCCAGCAAATTGACACTTGCTCCACAGCTTTAGGTTTTTCTACCACTGTCACGTCTTTAGGCAATAAATCAAACACATCGAATAAGATTGGCGCAGCCATAGTGGCGCCGGTTTGCCCAACATATGGCGAACCGTCAGGTCTGCCCATCCACACCCCTACCGTATAATCATTGCTGGTGCCAATAGCCCAAGCATCACGAAATCCAAAACTGGTGCCCGTTTTCCAACCGATTTTTCTACCAAATTTAGCGCGAGGTCTATCTGGCGAGCGTATATCTTGCAAAATAGTGCGCGTGATCCAAGCACTTTCAGAAGTGAGCAATTGCGCCTGTTCTATTTTATCGAACTGACTGAGTCTCGGCTTTATCGCGACGCCTTGACGGCTTAGAGCGGTGTAATACATCACCAACTCACGCAGCGTTGATCCACCGCCTCCTAACACCACAGTTAAATTCATATCAGGCAATCGTAAAGATGAACCCAAAATCTGCATTCGTTTGACAAATTTAGGCACTTGGATTTCATTTAGCAGATACACAGCCGATAGATTTTTTGAACGTTGTAAGGCTTCAGTTGCTGATACTCGTCCCTGAAAATGTTTATCAAAATTCTGCGGTTTATAAGTGCCAAACTGCATCGGAATATCCATCAACAAACTTTGCGAATGAATCAATCCTTGCTCCATCGCTTGCGCGTACACAAACGGCTTTAACGTAGAACCAGGAGAGCGAATCGCTTTGGTCATATCAACATGCCCATAACTGCGAGAGTTATCCATATCCAATGAACCTTTATAAGCAAGCACAGCGCCAGTTTTATTCTCCACCACCATCACCGCCACAGACAAATCATTAGACAAAGCCGTAAACCGCTGCTTAACAATAGCATCAACATTTTGTTGCAACTCACTCTTTATAAACGTCTTTACTGAAGAGAGATTCGGTGCCTGTCCCTGAATTAAATTCGGTGTGTGTCCTTGGATCTCTTGCTGTGAATTAGCCGCTTTAAACTCCTCTGCTGAAGAAGAATTCAGTGCCTGTCCTTGAATTAAATTCGGTGTGTGTCCCTGAATCTCTTGCTGTGAATTAGCCGCTTTAAACGCCTCTACTGCAGAAGAATTCAGTGCCTGTCCTTGAATTAGATTCGGTGTGTGTCCTTGAATCTCTTGCTGTGAATTAGCCGTTGTAAACGCCTTTGCTGAAGACGAATTCGGTGCCTGTCCCTGAATTGATTTAGGTGTGTGTCCTTGAATCAAGTTGTCATTTGTCTGCTTAAAATAAGCAAGCTGGTGTTTTCTTAACTCACGAGCCAATAAGGGAACTTTGCGCTTAATTGGCTCTCGCCCGGCAATTACCGCCTCTTTACTTAGCAGTTGATATTCTGACTCGGAAAGCATGTCATTGGCGATCAAACGTCTTAGTACCTTATTGCGAGCACGCTGAGCATTTTTGGGGTGACGATCGGGGCGATAGACACTTGGTCGTTGTGGAATAACCGTCAGCAATGCAGCTTCAGAGATGTTTAAATTTTTCGATGACTTACCAAAATAGCGCTGACTGGCCGCTTCAACGCCTTCGATATTGCCTCCCATAGGCACATGGGTTAGGTACAAGTTCAAGATTTGTTGCTTGCTGTAGTGCGCTTCAAGTTGCAAAGCGCACAATATTTGAATGAGCTTGCCCCCATAGGAGCGATCGATAGGGTAAATGATACGCGCCACTTGCATGGTCAGCGTCGAGCCGCCAGAGACGATTTTTCCATACCGAATCCGCTGATATAAAGCGCGGAACAGCGCCGGAATATCCACCCCAATATGCGAATAAAAACGGCTGTCCTCATAAGCAAGTAACGATTTTAAATACAGCGGTGACACCTCACCTACCGTCACCGGAATGCGAAAAGTGCCTGTGTCATCGGCAAACTGGCGCAGTGTATCGCCTTCCGCCGATAACACATTAAACGCGACGCTTTTAGGGGTAGCACTTGGCAAAGGAAAAGCCCAATTAAGCACTTTCCAAGCCAAGGCTAAACCAATAATGAGTGCAACTATGGCCAATGCCACAGTTGCAACCCAACGTTTTACAGGCGAACTCATTTGATTTGAATACTAGAAACAGAACCAGGCTGATACACAAAACGCTCAGGCGCATACATATCTTCAATAAACAGATTTGGCACCTCTGAAATGCCTTGAGTCTCAGCGCGCATTACGTAATAGAAGGTGTATTCATAGCCACGCGAAAAATCAAGGGAAGTCACATAGCGGTCGTTTCTAAACTCTTCCATTTCTGCGCCAGATGACACAAAATCCAGAGATTTCAATAGCTCTTTAGAGTCCGTGAAATCTGGGTTTTCAAGCACCATCCCCGCCGGTAGATAATCTACTAACATCGCTTTATCGATATTCTCTTTCAGGTTAACCACGACTTTAGCAATGATTCTATCCCCAACATGCAGTGTAGCGCGGTTTAAGCGTTTGCCTTTGCTATCAAAATAGGTTCTAGACACCTGTTTAAACTCTACCGAACTTTGCAACGCATTAGGGTCGGCGTACCCGTCAATAGATTCGGTCACATAAGCCACATCGTGTGATTCATTTTGAAATCTATCCCCAAGCTGCATAGAGACAGCTTTAGACGATGGCACAAGTTGGCCGTTTTTAGAGATTTGTATTGGTTTTTTGTTCAACGCTTGCAAATCAAAACCGGCCTTGGCTAATGCATAGCGCTCTTGCGTACTAAAATAGCTACGTTTATTCAGCGCTTTAAAGATCGCTTTTGCCGACTCAATGCGCAGTTCAGACATTTGACGATTAATCGGCCCTTGTTTTTCTAAGTCACTGACTATCGACACAATTTTAGCGCGCGCCGATAACAACGAGTCGTAGTAATTATCATCATGCAGCTCAATAGCGTATTCGGCTTGTCTAAAGTAGTCTCGGCTACTGCGCATATCTCCAAGGCGATAGAACACCGCCCCAAGATAAGCATTACTAAGGCTATTAAATACAGGCACCTCTTTTAAATACGTCTTAGCATCAGAGAATGACAATTTCCCGGCTTGAGTTAACACATAAGCGGCATACGCTTGATCATTGATTCCAACCTCTTGGTTAAGGTCACCATAAATGTACTGGCGCATGCGTCTAGTGATTTTATCCAACACTGAGTTACTGACCATATTTGGGTAGCGCTCATTCACCGTAAACAGGAAGCTTGCCACATAACTTGTCAGCCAAGGTTCTTCTTGCGAATACGATCCCCACAAGCCAAATCCACCTTTACCATTTTGATAATCAGCCAAGCGCAACACCGCTTTTTGCAGCATATCAACATCACTTCGCTCCTCTAACACCTCTTTTTTCAGTGACACTAGTGAGGCATCATCAAGCAACCAAGGGTAGCCCGTACTGGTGGTTTGCTCTACACAGCCATAAGGGTAGTTAAACAAGCCTTGTACAAAAGCGGTTGGCTCTATCTCTGGCACTCGACTAAACGAAACAGTGCTAATGCCATGATCTTTAGGTAACACACCTTGCCACTGGGCACGCGTTATATTGACAAAATCCCCTGCCGCTAACGTTCTGGTAGTCTTTTTAGTCACATACGGTGACGGCGAGCGCACTGGAACGCGCCAATTTCGCTCAATCTGATAAGCGCGGCTATTCACTGATAAAGTCAGGTTGGTCATGGTCACTTTATTACCGGCCTCCACCTGCACCGCGAAGTGCGCTTTTTGTTGTGGTGCAAGTTCTAGCACTTTCGCGCTTTGTCCGACTAATCGAATACCATCATCGGCGCGCAAGCTAAGCGTCACTTTCTGCATTTCTTTAGTTTGGTTTGACGCTTCTACCATCACTTGGCTTTGATTATTGGTGGCAAAGAATCTAGGTATTGAAAGTTCGGCGACAATTGGCGCACTTACCGTCACATTCTGCACTTTTTGTCCAAATTTAGCCCCTGCAAAAACCGTTGCTACCATTTGCACTTCGCCGTTGTAATCGGGTATTTGCAACTGAATATTCGCTTCACCTTTTTGGTTTAATTTCACCGCTGGCAATACCTGATTAAAAGTTTTGCTTTCCACTAAATTATTAAGCGGTTTACTTGAATTAATCCCTTCATCACCACCATAACGGTGACGAATAAATGGCGAAGGGCGAGACTCAAACTGTCGAGAGTACAAATCAATAATATCCGCACCTAAACGTTTTTGTCCGTAGAACCAATTGAATATATCAGCCACTTTATAGTGGGACATATTGATGATCCCTTTGTCGGCAACGGTTAACACTACGTATGCGTCTTTAAGGTTGGCAGCATTGTCCACTTTGACTTTAATTGTTTGAGTAGTAAAAGGTTCCAGCCTTTGCGGCGCTTGAATAGACACAGCCAGTTTCCGATGGTCACGGAACAGTTTTACCGGAGCAACCGCTAACGAACGGCGCACGTACGCCTTATCAGAATTAACAAGCGAACCAATCAGATATAGATCGTGACGATCAATATTATTCGGCAATCGTAAACGAATGTTTTGCTTACCTTTTACTTGCACCGTTTTATGCAAATAGGTTTTATCTGCCACTAATTCTAACGATACTAACCCAGCCCTTGGCGACGCCACTTGCACATTGATGTAATCACCAGCTAAGTAGCTTTCTTTATCCAATTTCATTGACAGTTGATCAGGCTTAACTGGAATTTGCGTATCGCCATCTTCCCAACCTGCATACAATGAATACACGGTTTCTTGACCACTTGGCGCTACCGCCGTAATGCGATAATCGCCCCACTCTACAGGCACCACAAGCTCATTGTGTTGAGCATTAACATGCATCACTTTAGATTCTGTCACGCGCCAGTTATCGTCACGACGCAAATCCCAACCAGAGCTTTGGTTAAACACCCAGTAATAGCCACCTCGGTTACGTTCAACCTTAATGCGGACATCGCCCGATAAAGTATTCTCACCTTTATCATCAAGCAGCAACAGACTGAATTTAGCCTTTGTAAAATAGCCAAAATCCTCGGAGTTAGGTTTTAAACCGACAATGGATTTCCCGTTTGATACCAATAATTTATTAATGCGCGTAGTGGTTGCGCCGCCCGTTTCAAACAACTGATTATTAGTCGTTAACATTGCAGGACCGTCTAATGCGTCCTTAGAAACTGCGTTAAGAGTAAAATGCGCCTTACCCTGTTTATCCAGTTTTAAATCAATATCATCTGGCGCATTCGAGCTTGAAATGTATTTTTGCTTACCCACCAAATAATGAGCGTATTTTCCCGGGAAAGAAGCAATAGAACGCAGTGTTGAACTGATGGTTAAGCGATTGCCATCCGCCACTTGCCCAAACAAGTAACGTCCGCTCGCCTGCCCTTTTATTGGCTCACCAGCCATAACTAAATGAGGAACAGATACCGTCAAATCCATCCGCTCAGGGACAAATTCTTGCACGTTAAAATTAAAACTGCCGATCACCGCTTTTGATTGACGAGTCGAACGTACTACCGCGCTCCATTTACCCAGTTTTGCGGAAGCAGGAATGGTAAAGCGATAGTTAAAGAAGCCTTTTTGTGATTCCTCAATATTACGTGACAGTATCACTTTCCCGTCAGGCGCAATCACCTCCATAAACAGAGAATTCAGCGCCGTTATTTCGCCTGACTCTTTACGTAGTACAATATTAAGTGGCACCTCCTCACCCGGTTTAAACAGATCTCGGTTAGAGAACATGTAGCCACTCAATGATTTAGACTGCTGACCATCCACTTTAAAGTCAGAAAGATCCAGCGGCACCTCTTTCATTGGCAATACCGCAACACTCGCGCCGCTTTGCACCACAAACACATCTTCACTAGAACGCTCACCGTAATCAAACTGTACGAAACCATCCTTTAAATAGGCAATATCACGAACACCATTTTGCCCCACAATGCTCACTTTGGCCGATTGCAACGGTTTATGAGTAGCAAGATCAACTGCTTGCAACGACACTTTTTTATCAAACACTTTCGCTTGCACGCCAATATCTGACAACAACACATGAAAAATATCAGGACTATCAAAAGAGTTAGACGGCTTAATCGCAATAATGTACCAACCGTTCGCCAAATTATCCGGCAACTTCAAATTAGTCACCGTTGAGGCATTTTCTTTGGCAGCCGGAAGTTTAAAACTCAAATCCGTTTGATGGGTAAAATTCTTTCTAAGACGCTGCGCCGACCAATTACTTAGCGTTTGAGAGTAAAAATAATCCGCAAACAACTTAGGCGTATCATCCACACGATAAATAGACGCAAGCACACCCGTCGCATTCACACTTTCAATAGGAATCGCGCGATCGCCAGTAGCATTAATAAAAGGCCCCTGCCCCAACACCCGCACCGAAGGCGACGCCTCATAAATATTGATCGTCTCAAGCGATCTTAGATCCTCTCGGTCAAATCCCGCCAACGACACCGAATACTCCCCAACGCCAAAGTCATCAATAGACAACGACTGAAAAGTACGGTCTTCGGACAAAACCCAAGCACGATGAACCCGCTTTTTATCTTTAACCACTGGTAAATCAAGAGGATGCGACAACGCCCCCTTCAAGCTAACTACAATGCTAGTCTTGCCATTAATCTTGCCTTCCGTCACATCCGTAACCGTAGCGGAAAACACACTACTGGCAAAAACCAACATATATATAAGAGTGAAAAACTGAATGAATAACTTGCGATGAATTCTCATTTCAACGTCCTTTTAGATTCTACCAATCCATAATAATTTGCTATGCAAAAAAGCATGTATTGATTTCATCAATGGAATGTAAGAGTTGTGTAAGTTGTTATTTTTATGAGAGTTAGGTGGGTAATTTATAAAATTTAGGGCATGGTTTTGGAGGTATGTGGATGAGGCATCGGTATGAGCTATTGTAGATAACTTGCCGGGTATTAATGTGAGTTGGGGCACAAACATGGGTGCCCCTCGCTAAAATTACACAGAATCTGGTACAGCCTCTGCTTGAGCAAATCGCTTTAGCGCCTCATCTTCAATCATATTAAGGTTTTTAGGCGCTACGACAGATTCAGTCATTACTTCGACTTCGGATAAAGCAATATTTTTGTATATACCGAGATACTCTCGATTGATAGCCATACTCTTAACAAAATAACTAGAGATAGTATCAGACAAGACCATTTTATAGTGATTAGAGAACTTTACGTTTAGGTACCAACCTCCATACTCTCTAGACTTAACTTCTACAAGCATGCCAAATCCCCAAATACGGTGATCTATGGTAATTCCATGTTCTACCTTAAAATCTTTAGCAAGATCCCCATCATATTCTATAAATATGGCTTTGAATGATTGTTCACTATCGTACATAACCTAATTTTTATTCCTGTAACAACTCTGGCATACGATTTAGTTTCTCATTCCCGAGCGTATTTGCACCATCGACTTTAACTCCATCACAGTCTATATAGATTTTTCCATTTCGTCTGATTTGAGTACATTCATCGGGGATAACTTCGACCTTTTTCTCAACCACTTTTTCAACTGGAACCTCTACACGTTTTTCTACTGGCACTTCCACGCGTTTTTCCACTTCTTTGATCAATGGCGCTTCTGTTACCCATCGATACATCCGATATAGACCGAGTACAGCCAAAGAAATCAAAATAATAATAAGGATGAGCTTTAGAATTGTATTCAAAGCACTTTGCAGCCACCTACTACGTTGATGTTTAAGTCGCCTCGAATCCCTTTCTTGCTGGATTCGTTGCGATTTTCTTAACTCATAAATCTCTGCATTCGCACGCTCTCTCGCGAGTTGAGCTGTCACTTCTTCTTTTACTATTTGAGAATGAACTTGCTTTCCTTTTAGCGTATTCAATTGCTCCGGAGATATAGTCCCCTCATGAACATGAGTATCCGCTTTTTCTCCTGCAATTTCGGCCGCAATTTTTTCAGCTTCTAGCTGCTCTTGAAGTAGTTCTTTTCTATATCTAGCTTCATCAAGCTTTCGTTGATGTTCTTTTAACCGTTGTAATCTAAGCCAATTCTGGCGATTCGACTCTTGTAGTTTGCTCAGATCTAGACTGCGCATTGAGTAGTTCCTCTAGTTCATCACTGGTAATATTCTCAGGAATTGGGACAATTCGTTCATGGATGATGATTTGTGGTTCTTTCACTATCATCGGCTCACTGACCTTCTGAATTCGGTCAACATAAACCGGAACTTCAACCTTGACTGGAACTTCGACAAATTTCTCAATTTCTACTTCAACAATCTTTTCAACCTCAACAATGCGTTCAACTTCTTTCTCGATCTCTACTTCTACAATTTTTTCTACTTCAATTGTACGTTCGACTTCTTTTTCAACCTCAACAGGTACTTCTACTATTTTTTCTACTTCAATAATTTTGGTGCGCCTACTAGCCCAAACACGCATATATTTGAGTAATTTTGCCAACGCAATGTCTCGAATATCACGGCGCTCTCGCTTCAGTAGCAAACTGTGTTTTCTTCTTTCTTTATGCTCTGGAGTACTCAGTGATTTCAGTAAGTTTAGAATGAAGTAAACAGGGTATATTAAGGCTGATATAAAACTAATAAATGCACCAAATGGGTCGTCAAATTTCACCTCAAACCAAGAACTGACTTTGTTTACGATCGATACATACATCTGTTTCTTTTGATCATAATCTGTTTTAGTTCCGGAATGGGTGTTGTTAACTTTCGCAATCTCACTTCGCAAACTATTCATTGTCGATCGCGAGTTAAAAATGTCTGATTCCAACTTACGTATATTGTCACTATTCGCTTCTTTATCTTTTTGCGAGGTTTTTATATTTCGATTTAGCGAGTCTATTTGTTTTTTGAAATTAGCAATTGCAGCAGCACAATCAGGGCTTTGGCTACAATCTCTAGCTGTTTTTCGCCTTTCGCTATCTTGAATACTAATCGCTGATAGCTCTTTTGTGTCACTTTCAATTTTATGGTCAATATTTACGTTTCTAGCGCGAAGGGCAATCAACTCGGTATTAAAATCTTTAATATCTCGAGATATATCTTCAATTTGATTCTGTCTAGTCTCATTATCATGTTCAGCAGTTAAAACAATTTTGACATCATTTGTAGCCAGACTGTTAAGATAGCTATTGATGCCGGTATAACATAGTAACCAAAATGCTGGCACAATTAAGAACAATGAAACCTTTAAAATTCGACTTGTAGAATACCAATCTTTGATTACCGATGAAGTCCAGATAAGCACAGCTAATTCAGCAATAAACAACAATATGGCAAACGGGTTAACCGGATAATCTCTGTTTGGAAATAGAATTTTATAACCCATAACATTGAACCAAACAATAAGAAATCCCATCATTACAAGCAATAATGTTACTGCTTTAAATTCAACATTATCAAAATTAATACTTTTCATTACATTTTTTCAACTTTCATATATTTATTAATATTACTTTCGGTCAAAATCAACATCTGATTACGATCATAATTGTGCATAAATTCATCATATAGTTTTGAGCTACCACCAATATATTCCCAGTAAGGCTTGTAAACCTTATACACATGTTTTTTAAAACGTTCTGTATCAGGTTTGCTCGGGTTATATGGTCGGTGAAACCCAATTTCTGCCCCTGGTTCAATTTGTTTAAACACCCCAGAAGCATAAATAATTCCGCATGCGGAATAACACTTCATATATTGATCACTAGCAGAGCCCCACTTGTTCTCTTGCATATAAGTGCCAATTTTAATCGCCTCATTCATCAAACCACCAGGGCTATGTATCATCAGGCGATTTAAAGCTATACCCTTCCCTTTGTAATAAGCGACATAACGTAAGAACTTGTCGTAAGTACCCTCAGTAATCTTTCCTTCGCCGTATAAGTAATAACCTTTTTTATCTTGCCCTAGCATAAAAATTATCTTGGTACTATTAGCTAAAGGATGACCAATTTTTTTTGGCGCCATAATTGGCGGCATTTTCTCAGGCAACGGTGGCGCTATATGTTTTTGCACCGGAGTATTTTTAGCTATTGCCTTATCAGCAGCCTTTGGACGCTTATGCGATTTTTTATTTGGCTCATGAGGGACAGTCTTTGCGACTTTATGAGTACTTTGCTTGGTAAGTATTTTCTTAGCTGATGTAATAGAGTTATGTTTAGAATTCGTTGCAGAATTCGGTTTTACTATAGGAGCTACTGTTAGTTTTTTTGAAACTTCTGATTTACTATGAATTAATTTTGCTTGCTCACTTGAACATCCTGTAAACAATATAGAAACAGTTAAGGCAATAACAAACCAACTGCATATTCTCATAGCTATTCGCTCTTATAAATTACTAAACGTAAATAGGTTGATAATTAAACCACTTATTACCTATATTATTAATGTATACCAGCACAATGTGTTACTGTAAATCCACCCGACACACTAACATTTCTAAATAAGGACTTTTATTGGCGTAGTCTTAACTACCTATACTTAGGTTTAATTAAAGACATAGCGATTAGAAACTCAAATAGTGCAACAAATACCTTACAATTGAATAAATGCAAACATTCAAAGTAATAAATTATATCACTATGCTTTAGAAAATATAAGGCTACAACTCCCTTTGTCTTATAATTAGTCAAGGTTTATATATATTTATATGAATCAAATATAATGCGCATCTTGTTTTGTATTTACAAAAAAATTCATTCATCTGCGTTTTTATGGAAAATAATAACTTGTGGTGAAAGCTACCAACTTATGAGGCTAATTTCTTATTTGCACAAAGAGTAAACAGTAAAAATTAATAAGAAAATTTGAATACAACATTTAGAAGGGGTTTTAAAACGCCACCAACCTAGTGGCGCTATTGATTAGTTATTTATGCTCTCTATTGAAGAGGGATTCCATTTGCCATTAATTTGTTATTATCTAAAGTAACTTTAGTTGTATAATTATTAGCCTCATCTATCGTCCAGAAATGATTTAACATTTGTTGTGGAATGCCTAACTTTGTAACTAATTTTGGTGTCAATGTGATATCTACTTCAGACGAAATTGCATTTTGCACTTGGCTCTCAAACTGATATCCAGTTAAGCTCCCATAATTTGCTTTGTTAAAGGTTAATTGTCCCTTCACATTGGAATCATTTACAAACATATTTACATCTGAAAACGTAAAGCCGTCACCTAAAATTCGTATCAGCAAGTCTTCAGCAACCGTATGTTGATTATTGCTAATTGCATCATTAAATGCGGTGATTTTCTGGGTATCAAAAGACCCAAGCTTACCCTTAAAGCCCACAGTTGACTCTGGCAGAGAGAGCTGAGGTGTATTGACATTTAACGAACCTACCACCCAATCATAATACACGTCGGTTTTTTCACCGACAGTTGCTTTGGTATTCAATTTCACATCATTAAACGCTATTTGAGTTGAAGGATCTGACACCCTAGCATTCAATATAGTCAGATCAGCGGTATGTAGTGTTGAGCTTGAGACTGAATCCAATGTTGTTTTACCAATCTCAAAAATATTGTTGTTTTCATTAAACATGGCGCCATCAATAATGATTTGTCCAGCATTATCGTCTACCGTACCAGCAACATTCAACGACAATTTACCTAACTTTAAGCTAAGATGACGATCACTAATCACACCTAATGTTAAGCTACTCTTAAGATCGAAGTGCTGACTGGTCGGCGATAACTCATATTTGATGTTTTCATTAAACGACGTCACCTCTTTAACAAATTCAGCCGCTAAACCTTTATCTTTGGGTAATTGTAACTGACCATGCACTTTTAATCCAAACGGCGCTACTTTCGCATTATGAGTTACGTAAATAGGTTCAGGAGTGCGCTCTTGCCCGTTAGTTAGATAAACGGCAAACTCTTGTTCTACATCGCCACCACTTATTTCGGTTTTTATAATCTGAATGTCTAAGAAATTATCATTCACGTTATGAACCGAGTCTTCTACTTGATTGACAAGTTGTTCGGCTGCAGCATCAACCATCACTTTGTTTGCTACATAAGTACCGCTACCCACTACACCTGCAATCACTACCGCTAAAATGCCTTTATTCATCGAATTACCTGACCGTTGTTATCTGTATTATTTTTAGAATCTTACACTTACGTGTTTATAGCATTGCTTCATTATTAAAAATAATCATTTAATTCTATAGGTTATTTGACCTAGATCGAAAGATTCCAGTGCAAAGAGCATGTTACCTGACATAAAAGTTACCCCGAATTCAGATAATAAGTGGACACTCATAGAAAGGCATAGAAGAAGAGGAAGCAGCAAAGATTGCTATAGTTCTAAAGAGGCACATCAGTCGTCAGTCTTACATCGAAGTAATGCGAACAAGTATAAAATCCCGACAGAGCGGATAGATTTCATTCGGTTTTTAGAACATGCAGACTGGAGTCATGAGCAAATATCTAATGTGTTAACGATGACAGGAACCCCCGTTAGCCACGAGTGAATCTATCTATATCTAGCCTATGACAAACGCTTAGGTGGTGTAGTGGCAAACTATATTGCCACTTGAGACAAGGCCATAGAAGATATAGCCTAAGCACTAGATACGAAAGTCTACTTTGTTGATCCTCATTATTCTTGGGAGAGCAGCACAAATGAAAATACAAATGCCCTTCTGAGACAATATATTAAAGAAGGCACCTACTTGAGAACAATAACAGATGAGCAAGTCTTATATGCACAAACTAAGACAAATAGTCGACCGAAGAAGTGTTTAGGGTTCAAGCCCGAATTCAATTCTGAAGTGCGACACTCTCTAAAATATCAAGTGTGTGATTCATAGACATCCTTTCAACTATACTGGGTGTATATGGACAGAGAAATCCAACAAAGTCTACAGTGGGTAAAAATGTATGAGGAATGTGATGATGCAGGCCTCGTATGTCGACGCTGTGGTATTTCCAGACCAACATTACGCAAGTGGGCTAAGCGATATAAGCAGTATGGAATCGTTGGTTTGGAAAGCCAGAGCAGACGCCCTCACTCTTCTCCAAGTAGCAAAGTCACTGATGAACTAAGAGCTTTGATCCTTACGATGCGTGAGAAACGCAATTTAGGAGCACGACGTTTACAAACAGAATTAATCCGACTTCACCAAATACACTTAAGCACTGCGACACTCCATAAAGTTTTATCCGAAGCCTCAGTCTGCCCCATCGTAACTTACCGATGTAAAAAAGATTACCAAAGATATGAGCGCCCAACTCCTGGTGATAGAGTCCAGATGGACACCTGCAAAATAGCGCCTGGAATTTATCAGTATACAGCTATTGATGACTGCTCTCGCTATCGAGTTCTAAGGTGCTACTCTCGGCGCACAGCACTAAATACCGTCGACTTTGTCGATTGTGTCGTGGAAGAGATGCCATTTCCTATCCAGCGTATTCAGACGGACAGAGGACGTGAGTTCTTTGCAGAGAAAGTCCAAAAACAACTCATGATTTATGGAATCAAGTTTCGCCCAAATAAGCCTGGCTCACCTCACTTGAATGGCAAAGTAGAACGTTCACAGAAAACAGATAAAAGTGAATTCTATCCGACCATAGATGTCTCTGTGGGGCTGGAAAAGCTCGATTTACTACTAGCTGAAGGCAACACTACTATAACTGGGAACGGCCCCACAGTTCGTTAAATGGGCGAACCCCGATGGATAAGATTACAGAGGTCGCTGATCAAACTCCTTTGTCTGAGGAGGTATCTCAGCACTACCAGATCAAGAAAGAGCGGTTTCAACAACAGAATTATAAGCTCGATCTTCAGCTAAGAAAATTGAAACCATCTCTATGAATCACACACTTCATGTTAAAAAATCTCCCCTTGTTTTGGCTGGAGTTCATAATCCTTCAGAAGATATAGTTTTTCGACCACTTTTTGCCCAATACCTTTTACCTTTAGTAGCTGACTCAGCTGGTTAATCTCTTCCCTAGCAAGAGCTTCTTTGACCTTAGTTAAATCAGATTCTCGTAATCCAACAGCTGATTTAATCTGTAGTGGGCTCTCAAAAGACAGAACCAGCTTTACGTGCTCACACAAAGAATCTTTTGCCATAGGGTCGTAAAAGTATATATCTACGTCGATATCTAGAGTGTCTAGATATTCCTGCATTATACTCAAGCTTCTCTCTTTCCCTAATCCACCTTTATCCGCACCGAGTAAAGGAAATGCAATTGATCCTACATGCTTTTCCTTGTAGGTTTCGACAAACTTTTCAAGCCCTTTTCTCAAATACTCTTCTTTAGAAGGAAACTTCCAATGCTTTTTGGTTGGAAAATTCAACACTCTTTGAGAGCCAACATTGCCATATATCCAAATTTTACCAATATCAAGCAAGCCATCTTCACAAAATTGTTGATATTTTGAAAACATATCTGGGTATCTTAATCGATACTCCAAAGCTATACCCGCCCCCATTATTCCAACACAATTAACAGCATTAACTATAACATCTCGTTTACTATCAAAAATATTACCTGAGATTTCTGTAACCATATAAACTCACTTAAAAAACATATCTGGAGATACTTTAATCAAGGAAGCGCTAACTAACATTCCTTCAAGTACTCTTTTTGTAAAAATAGAATTACAGTGTATAGCCTTAATAAATCTGCTCTCTATTTTTGGATAAATTAAAACTTCTGCACATTTTTTCCGCTTACCATCATGATGTTCACTCCAATAATCTGAATTTATCACATCCCAAGGTAGTTTATTCAGCTCTCCAATATCACTGTAAAATGCTGTATCTCGCGAGGCTGCATTACCATCTGATAGAAGAAATTGTCCTGCCCTAAGCGCAGAAATATCTATCTCCAACAAGCATAATTGCTTGGACAAATCCTTTTTTGCGAAAAGCATCGGGTTTTTGATGCTAATATAAGTTGGTGCGTAGTCGTGTAGCTTTCTTCTGTAGATCGGTTCTGATTGCTTCCGGTATTCTTGAACGTCTGCATTTGATATATCTTTAGGACTATACTTGCTATGCGCTAGTGAGTTACTCAGTATGCCATGCTGAAGTATATTCTTGACGTTATCAATATGTGTCATATGCCAAAGTGAAGTAACACCAAAGTTTCCAAATGTTCGTGATGAAACACACCCGTTATTAGGTTCGCCTTTCCAAACATTTACCCTATCTCTAACGGTAGCTTTAGTGTTATTAGTATGGCGTTCATATATGTTATTACGATTTACATCAAAAATAGAATCCGAAGAAACAACACTCTTCTTAGCTATATCGCTTTCAGCAAATACAAAAGAGCATTTAAACTGAGCGGCGCCAGAGCCAGAATTACCATTTTTAAAACATGAATTACTGGAACACCTTGGACAAAGAACTTCCTTTGCATGTTTTTTATCCGCTAGCTTAATGCTAGGTCGAATACTACTTTGATTACTCTTAATTGAACCGGAGTTACTTTCTCGTATAGCTGTTTTATTTATCTGAGAATCAAGAGCTTTTAATTTCGCTTTATTACTCTCAATGAGCTTAGATATATCTACTGTCGGTTTATTCTGACTTTTTGCAGTATTAGCAGGTTTGGTTGGTCGAGGTGCTCGTATATCAACTGCCGGGCGCCTACTGACGTTCGAGCCATCAGCAGCCTTAGGCTCAACATTGGCCCAAATGGAATTATCTAACTTTTTAGTTTGCTTCTTTCCAGTTCTTACCACTCCCGTCGGTGTTTGTAAGTTAGCCTGTGCTTTCTTAAGCGGTTTGCTAAGCTGGTTATTCTTCCTATTTGAACTACTCTCTTGGCTAATAGCCGTTTTAGGCTGGTAGCTAGTTTGACCAACCTTTTCAACTTCCTTCTTCCGCTTAGACTCTCGACGGTTCAGCCATGTCCCTATCACCACAGTGATAAACAAGACATGTGGCACCGCAGCAATCAAACATACCGGATTCAGGCACAACCCGAAAAACAGTAGCTGATTCAGAAACATAACTACTATGAAGGTTCCTGTATACAGGGTTGCAACCTCTTTCGTTCTCTGCCAGAGCTTAGACAACCAATTCATTTCAAACTTACCTTAGAACGGTTGTGGTGACCTTGCAAACTTACTGAATGGCCTAAGCCATTTATTTATATGATATTTTAAACCATACCAAAGCTTGGTGTAATGTTTTTTGTTAAATTTCCCTTGTTAATAGCCTTAAAACTTAACAAAAATACGATAAGTCGAAAATTAGCATTGCGACTAGTCGTAAGCTACGTCAGCGTCAATTTCACCAGATAAATTCTTTAGCTGACCGCCACATGCGGAAAGGGGCTTAAGAGTGTTAGCTTCAGCAACACCAACACAACTTTGGACAGAAGTGTGTTAGCTCTACTGAGGCCTATCTACCCAGCAGTCTGGCAAAGAAGCCTTTTTTAACGGGCTCAACAATATCAAATCCGCATTTACACTTTTTACCATAGCGATCTTGATAGTCTTGCTGAAAACCTAGTTGTTTCGCTTCTCCTAGTGTCATGCTTTTATTGTATTGGAGCTGATGGTCAGAGTTTGCGTCGATTGATGTTGAAGCCCGCCAAACGATCAAAGTGCTATCTGGTAAAGACATGGCAAGGTCATGAACTCGCTGATCCTCTTCAGTTCTTATAAGATCATCCGGATGGTGATTGTTTACATCCCAATCCCCATTTTCAATATCAGTTTCAACATATTCAGCCATCGCGCCATATATTCCAAGCTCATCAATTTCTTCAAAGATGCAAGCGAATGTCTTGGCAATTCTCGTAACCTGTCGTTTAGGTAAGGATTTATAATTGGCTTTGAGGTCAGAGAGTTTACTCTCTGACATGTACTCCAACTCGAATTGATACTCTTCCCAAAGCGCGTGTTCTAGCTGATTTTCCAACAGAGGCAGAGATTCTGTATATTTCATATTTAGAGGCGCTATCTTTAGATTTGCGCAGCACAAGCTACATAAGACTCAATAACGGCATTATCAAACTTAAACATTGTGTCTTTTGTAAACATGCCTTGCTTCAGGTGTAGTGGTTTAATGATCCCGGACACCCAATTAGGTGATAAAGTCACCACAATTAATGAGGTGTTCAATGACAAAACGACAACGACGTACATTTTCTTCTGAGTTCAAAATGGATGCAGCATGCTTGGTTCTTGATCAAGGTTACTCAGTTCCCGAAGCAGCACGCTCAATGAATGTTGGTGAAACGGTTTTACGGCGCTGGATCGAACAGCTTAAGATCGAGCGAGGTGGTATTACCCCAACGGCCAAAGCGCTTACTTCGGAGCAGATAAAAATCCAAGAGTTAGAAGCCCGGATTAATCGACTTGAGAGGGAAAAGTCGATATTAAAAAAGGCCACAGCTCTCTTAATGTCGGACGAGCTCGAACGCTCTCGTTGATTGATCACTTAAGGGAGCATGAATCAGTCAAGTTGTTGTGTGAGCTTTTTGATGTAGCTACATCTTGCTATTACGAGTTTAAACAGCGTAAGCCCGATGCTAATCGTGTTCGGCTTGCTAGCAGGATAAGAGAGCTTTTTAACATTAGTCGTGGCTCTGCTGGAAGTCGCACGATTGTGTCTATGCTTCGCTCTGAAGGCATCAAAATTGGCCGATTTAAAGTACGGAAGTTAATGCATGAGGCCTGTTTAGCAAGTAAACAACCCGGCTCCCATCGATATAAATCGGCTAAAACAGAACGTCCAGACATCCCGAATTTGTTGAAAAGAAAATTCTCGGTAACCATTCCAAATCAAGTTTGGTGTGGTGATATTACTTATATTTGGTCAGGCTCAAGATGGGTATATTTGGCAGTTGTTCTAGACCTTTATAGCCGTCGAGTTGTTGGCTGGGCTCTATCCAACAAACCCGATTCGGCTCTAACAACTAAAGCTTTAGATATGGCTTGGGAACAGCGAGGGCGACCAGATGGTATTATGTTCCACTCAGATCAAGGGGTTCAATACGGGAGTCGCAAGTTCCGTCAAAGACTCTGGCGATATCGAATGGCTCAAAGCATGAGCCGACGTGGAAACTGTTGGGACAATGCGCCGATGGAAAGGTTATTTAGAAGCCTGAAAACAGAATGGATTCCGGCAACTGGTTACATGAACCAAAACCAAGCCCAAAAAGACATCAGCTATTACCTGATGAACTATTACAATCGACAGAGGCCACATCAAGCAAATGATGGGGTTTCGCCGGTTACTGCCGAAAATCGGCTTAAGATAGTGTCCGGTATTTGTTGACCACTACAAGGGTTACTTTAACTGTCTTATCGCCATTAACTTTCATAGTTTGGTAAAAGTTGATATCAGTTGCCCACGATCCTAACCCTGTTGGTTTAAGAGTGGTTGTCTTTGGCTCACCGTAACGAGAGTACGTTACAAACTGCACGTCCTTTTTAGTGTCAAACTTAGCAATAACACCTTCCTGACCATGTTTCACAAGCAGTACAAGCTTGCGGCGTCCATCATCATATGCGACAGATGCTACGGATGCATCTTCGAGGTATACGTTCTTAGCGCCATATTTATCTGACATTGCTATGCAGGATTGACCTTAATCTGATACACGATGAAGTGCTGTACTACTATGCTCTTGTGCAATTACTGTAGTGTCTTCGGAAGCCATTGCTAAACCAGATATTGTTAAAAGTACTGTAGAGAAAAGAAGTTTTTTCATAATGCCAATTTCCGTGCCTGTTTAAGTTAAGCGGAATGCTAGCATTATGTATTTAGAGTTACTTACCTCCTTCCGCCATTATAAAGACATTTCGTGTCAGTCAGTAAACTTTTACGCTGAGAAGGTTTTGGACAAAAGCTTGTCAGTTGTATTGCTAAATTAGGATATAACGGATTAACTGAGTTATGGGAAAGTAACGCCCGCTTAAGGCGTGAATAAATATGTGCCAAAATGAGGGCGAAGCGAAAAGACCCTGGCATTAATTCTGTGTAACTGTCGGAGTTAAACCAATTCAAATGGCTCACAAGCTGTACCTTGATGATATTTCATTTGCCACCTAGTACCTGTAAAACACCAAATTGAACTACGTTTTGCGTGATTTGTAACGGTACCATTATGATCCACTAATGCCATTTCATAACGCAAAAGCTGCACTGATGCTTCAAGCTGACTACACTCAAAATTCTGAGCATGCACTTGAATATCTGAAGGTTCCTCAAATTAGTCGCTCTTGGACAGCGCATTGGGACAACCTCAATACTCTGTTCAACTCCCCAGTGGATATCCGCCGAGCGATCTACACGACTAACGCCATTGAATCCCTCAACAGCGTTATTAGAAAAGCGATTAAGAAGCGCAAGCTGTTCCCAACAGATGAGTCAGCTCGAAAGGTGATCTAATTGGCTATCCGAGATGCCTCCAAGAAGTGGACGATGCCAATAAGAAACTGGCGACAAGCACTGAACCGCCTTATGATTATGTTCGAAGACCGACTCACTGAATAGATGTAACCCCGACAGTTACACAGAATTATTTACAGGGTCACACCTGAAGTGCCCCATAATTCTCAGCTCTAACTTCCTTTTTCTAATTTCGCCTCAAAGCCGTATTTATGGCTTTGAGGCGTTGTCGTTTGGAGAGAGAGATCACAAGACAAACAACATAACATACTGTTTTAATGGGTATTTACTACTATCAGTTATTCAATTTCTGAATTAAGGATGCCCATGAAACCATCACAGATCTTGGCGGTCAAGCCATCGCTAGGTTTTCCAATACTTGGAACTATACCCCTTCTATCACGCATTATCTTTTCCACCGCATTAGCAGCGAAGCGCGAAGAACAAGAACTGGCCGAAGAAAAAGCAAACAGCTCATACAAGAGGTCAGATTGGACCCGTCATAAGCGAAAGGATGAGCGCGAGAGACGTGGATTTTTACCTTATGAAAGGGGCGAGAAAGAACTTAATGACAAAGAGTCCTTGGTGAAGTTTGTTAGGTGGGCCAATTTCTTTGTCCTCATCATGATGCCATTTTTTTGGTTCGAGGTGTTCTCCCATCCTAAAGTAAGAACTTTGTTAATTATCTCAGTGATCTTTTCAGTCTGTGCGATTTGGCTGGAAAAAAGTACCAATGACAAGGTACAAAACACTGAAATGCGGGGCGTCGCATCTGTTGCTGTATACTTGTGTTACCTGATACCAATCCCATTAACGCTAATAGTTGTCAATGACCTAGCAGGCGCTACGTTCGTTGGTTCTCTGGGTGATATTGGCGTTTACGTCGAATATGTCGGACTGCTAATTTTGGCCTTCTTTGGTCTAGCTTTACCAATTGCTCTATCTCTTGGGCTTTGTATAGAACGTGTTGCGCAATTGATTGGCTCAGGGAGGCCGAAGCGCAAATCGCTGAGACCAAGCCTCCTAAGTTTCTAACCCTCGAGGATTATGAAGAGATAGAAAGGTTGAAATTTGCCGAGATCGATGCGCAAAAACAAGATCGGGGGTCGCGCACAAGGAAGGTGCGAGGCATTCCACTGCGCGAATGGCTCTTTCCGAGAGCGACAGGGACTACATGGCTGAATTGCAGAGAGTGGGATGAAAAACCTGAGCCTTTATATCGCATAGTTACCTCTTTTTGGGATGCCCCATTTAACATTTTTGTCGTTCCATTTATCGATGTTTGGAAAGATATAGGCAAAGAAAAGCATTGGTATATAGTCTTGCCCAAATTGGTAGTGCTGCCGTTTTCCGCATTACGTTTAATCTTCAAGAACGCAGTTCGGACAATTCGAAACTTGTCTGGTTATCAAAAGCTATTTGTAATTATCGAGACATCCTTAATTGGGTTGGTTGTTGTGACTTACATGGCCCTACCGGAGCGAATGAGCCTAAGTGCATTCGCTCCGCCTAGCCTGTTAAATTATCAGGACTTTGCAAGGTCATATTCAGCCTACTATGCGGTATTACTTGCCATTCCTGCCGTTTACAGCTTGCTTAATTTGGTTTTTAGAGCGAGAAGTGAGACCGCTTGGTTTCAACGTTATAGCTACTACTTGACTCTAGTGGTCTTCGCCCTGTTAGCGGCGACAGGGCTAGAAAACGTTGTAGTGTCCTCACATTACGCTGAGTATGTTCTGAAAACTGCTCTCACGGCTATAGGTCTTGAATAGCCATTTATTGGCAGCTACTAAGCACATACCTAAAGAGCAGTCAATTGACTGCTCTTTAGGTTGTCGGCTGTGGGGTGTTGGTTTCCATTTTGATACCGCAATCCCAAAGTAGTGGGACGCTAGCATGATGACTTTTTCCCCAATTTTATTAGTGCTGGAGCTGAGTCTTTCTTGTCGCTCGTGGAACCATTGTTCTTTTAGATCGTCAGGTAGTATGATAAGCATTGATTCCGCGTCGTCTTTAACTGTCACATCCCCAATCATGAAAGAGTTGAATGCATCAGCCATAAGTTGAGCATTCTCAACTGCATACGATTCCAGATCAGAGATTCCCCGCGCAACGAACCATTCATTCCAGCCAAAAGCAATTGGGGTTCTGTTTCCTTAAGGATTTCGGCATTGGTGCGCACCAAAGGAAGGTGATAGTGAGATTGCGACCATTGAGGCGATTTCTACGCCTGGTACGTAAAAATTGTAAGGATCGATTGGGTTGTCTAATTCCCACAGTATCTTTTCGGTATTAATTGTTTTCCTTGTTTGCTCAAGTCACTTCAACTTAATGGTGCGTTGGTTATCGTTAGTGCTGTGTGTGCCAGCTTGACCAGTCGTAACAGAGCTATAGCAAGAAAAGTATAGGCGACCACCAGGCAGAAAAGTCCGTATAGCAGGCCATCATTAGTTATCGGAAAAAGGTAACGGACGCGCTCCTTGCTATTCATGCTTCGGAGTAATTTAAAGTTTCTGTTAAACTAAACGCCACAAGGCTTGCTGTTCCGCCTAGTAGAAAGTTCAGCAGTAGTTCTAATTTCTCAATATACATCTAGTAAAAAAGACTGCTTTAGGTGGATTGCGGTGAGCTGACAGGTGTGCTGAATCTGCGTACCAACGCTATCGAAGGTTGCCACTCAGTGAGTGGCGACACTAACAATACCGACCGTTTATCCATCGACGATTGCTCATATCTGCGAGGCATCTCGCATTCCCCTCTTTCCTGCGTCACGTCTGCACTTTGAGTTAGTGCTGTTTCAAATGTGTTGATACAGGCCATCTCGGCGTCCCATGATGTTCCTAGTAACACCCATATTTGACCGTCATGCGAGTTAGGAGGGGTGATGTCAAAGGGAGTTAAATGACCTCCGGCAAAGCCGGAGGCTTATTGGGTGACGCCCTCTAAGGGCTTAAGTAAGCGCTCAAGGCGCTAAATTCCTAATTTCAATTGATCTCGGTGCTCATCTTCTTGTTCTTGATTCCGTATATATTCAAGAACTGTCTCTTCATCTAAGCCTACAGTTGAAACAAAGTATCCCCTCGCCCAAAAATGTTCACCATTGAAGTTTCTCTGCCTACCTCGAAACTTTTTAGCTATTGATATCGCACTTTTTCCTTTGAGGTAACCCACGACATTAGATACTGAATATTTTGGAGGAACACTGATACACATATAAACATGATCCTTCATCAAATGTCCTTCTTCAATTTTTATGCCTTTACGCCTGGCTAACTCATGAAATGTGGACCCTAGATGCTTCCTAATTGCACCATAGATCAATTTTTGTCTTTTCTTTGGAATAAATACCACGTGGTATTTACAATCCCATCTTGTATGAGACAGACTCTTATAGTCTCGCATAGGTTGTTTCCTCTTTACTTTTGGTCGAGCAAAGAAGTTACATATACCGTTGTCACGGTCAAACCTATGCGAGTCACCCCTGCATAGCTGGGGGTTTATCAATGTTTAATTACTCCCTTCTAACGTATTTCGAGCCAAAAAACAGTAAGCGCTGCTCTGACTGACTCGAAAAAGGGCATAGGCTTTTCATAATGTTTGAAAAGTCTTTTAAGTGTTTTTGGAGGTCTATTTGCTCATAAATTTAAGCTCATCCAAAAGTTCACCACAAAAATACTGAACTGTTCTTTAGCAAACTTGAATTGTCAGTAATTCTAACTTGCCAAGTGAGCAACGACTTTCTGAGCGCTCACCTTGCCAATTCCACTGATTTGAATCAAATCACTTTCAGTAAATTACCTTCATAGCTGTCCTTAAATCCATTAAAACCTAACAAAAGCTCAAGGTAACTCCGAACAATAAAGTCAGCATAAAAAAGTTTACAGAAGTTGCAACACTCGCTGTAAACTTTTTCTCTCAAACCCTTGCTATGATTGACTCAAGTCATCAAACTTAACAAAACTAGGTCTCAGGTAACCGTCAAAATGGAATATCATCTTCAAAATCCATTGGTGGCTGTCCCCAGCCACCATTAGAGCCACTTGGGTCATTCCCTAAATCACTCTTAAAACTAACCGTTCTATTGAGTGTCACATTCTCCATGAGTTCCTGCTCGTCATCACACCAATGAACCTCTCTTTGACAAGTCTCACAAAAACGGACTTCCTCTGCTCTTGTTTTGCTCAAATTTTTCCAGCTCGAGGTGCAAGAGAAACCCAATGCACAGTTTCTAATATATTGCTTGCTCATAATCTACCTTAACCACCTAAAGAAAAGAATACTGGAGTAGCGACTCTTCCAGAGCGAACTTGCCATTCACCCTCAATGATGGTTTTGACTTGCTCACTCAATTCTTTTCGATAAGGAAAATCATTTTTATAGTCACGTGAATCTACCCACCAATAGCCAAACCCTTGATCCAACCATATAGATACCTGACTACCATCACTCAGTACTAACTTAAGAGTTCTTGCATGTGGCATCTGATTCTTCGGAATTGAATGGAATTCAATATCTAGTCCAGTCTCGTCAATACAGGCATCAACTAGTGCCAACCGGTCACTCTCATATTGCCAGTTGTCTTGAACACTTATCGGTTCATACCGTCCATCTTGCAAAGTTGAAGTAACGATTTTGGCTTTACTCCCCTTATAGTGCTCTAACAGCGCACCAATCGTACTCAGGCATAGTGAAAAAGGTAAAGGTGAGCTCAAATATCTGTCGCTATATATGATTTCAACAATCTTGTTATTTTGCATTTTTTCCAGTAACAAGCTGGAGGCTTTAAACACATGGGTCCAAAATCGGCTACCAAAAGCTTTCACTTCACTATTGAGTTCATCCTTTATGAATGCCTTACCAATATCATTCTGACTCGAGTCGATTTCTATATTTAAATCAGCATACTCAACCGTTCTATCTTTACCTGTAATCAGTTGTGATTCATGACCATTCTTGGTTCCCCAACATAGCGAGAACTCATCATCTGAAACCTCCGCTAGTAATGTTACCGTTTTATCCTTTATTTCTGTCCGCTTTAGCTTCACATTCGGATGATTAGCAAGCCAAGATAATGTGATGGAATCAGATATAGAAAAACGCTTGTCATTTTCACAATTTACAACAATGGATAAAGTGGATTCCCTAGCCCAATCGTACATCGCATTCAGCAATGGCCACTCGTCAAGTTTGTCTAATTGTTCAACTGATAGGTGCAAATTTAATAGAGCGTTTTCATCATGAGACAATGCTTGTTCTATTGCTGTAGTCAAAGGTCTCAGTTCTCTACGGCATTGCCACTCAAAAATCTGGAGATCATCAGGTAGTGCCATACGATTGAAAAAGTCTATGCTGAGAAAATTCACAACTTTATGACGATTAAGTAGCTCTAATGCATGCTGTGATGAGTAATCGACCAGGCATTTATGGCAAGCTTTGTCACAGCCACAACTTACTGCCTTTTGTTTAGCCTTTTGCAAGAGCTCAACCAAAAACTCTGATGCTTTAATCGAAAATCCAGCTCCACCAGATGCAACATCATATAAAACAATAGCTTGAGCTTCTTGTTCATTGTAATTAATTGGCTTAGTCAAGCAGCCCAATTCGTCATTATTGATTCCTAGCTTGTCCGCTAGTTCATTGCGTAGAAACACAGAAATTGAACGTGCTGTTTTACGATCTTTAAGAGGAGAACCATCATCATTGAATAACACCAACTCAAATACATCAGAATGCGTACTATGCCCTAATCTGATTGGCCCCTTAATAGCGAAGTCTTTATCGTTACCTTCACAGGTATGCTCTGCTTCCCTATTCATTTGTCCTTTACCACCGCGTAACCTGCGATGATTTGCCAATACATCAAATGGACTAACTTCATCAGAATCAGGCATAGACTCCATACGGCCACACTCTAAACAAAGCGCATATCCAGCTTCTGATAAACCTGCACTATGATAGTAAATATGACCATTGTGACTCTCTCGAAAAGCCCCACTAGGGTTGCTACTGACTTCCTGCCATTGGCTATCGTCAACGGTAATCCAAGGGTCATTAAATGGTACATAAACCAATTTTGAGATGTCATTATGTGGTTTGTTTCGAATATCGATAGAAAAGCTACTTGGCTCCAAAAAACGATGGAAATGTTTGCTGTCTAGCTCTGACTCACAACTTGTACATTCTTTTGGCATTGTCCTAGACGTGCCACTCGCACCACAGTGGCTGCATCGCCAAGCCCAAAGCAAAGATTGTATCTCCTTAACTTGGTCTGCGGATGCCGGACTATGCCAATTCAACAAAACACCACTCGATTGATATACCTGTCCGTCTAGCACTACTTCTGATCCCGGAGCATAATCGCGCAAAGCAACCGAGAGATCTCGAGAGGGGTAATCCCTCGCACTTTGCAAGTTATCTATGCGATGTTCGAGCTTTTCATTGGCAGAAGATTTGCTTTCTTTAATCGCCTGAATTAGTCGTTTTCTACGATTAATTGACTCAATATTATCGTTATTTAACGCGACTACATCGGTTGGAAAACCATAACCAGGCAAGAAGCCCTTGCGTGCCATTTCAGATAATAGAAATTCGCCTTCTAACCTGTGGATTTGTGTTTCCACTGCTGCCTGAGCAATAGACATCGTCGTATTACTCTCTTTTACTGCCTCACTTTGTTGTACTAATAACTTATGCTCTGACAACCAGTTGTCTTTGATTTTTTTCAGTTGTGCTGCAGCCTGAGAAACGAGCTGATGCCTTGGTATTGAACTTAGTATCGTTCTATAAACAAGTGAGCCCAGTCCTGCATCAATGGCTGGTAATGCTTCAGTTTTGCACCAATCAACGAATAATTCAGCCTGTGATGGCGCATTCTCATGCAAGCGTAAAAAGAAGTTACCACAGCTTAAACGTAAAGAATTTTCACTTCCTGATTTACGCAAAAATACCGACAACAACAGTGCGTTAATGTGTCGTCTTACTATGTATTCACTCGACAGCGATACATTAGGCACCAAGATAGGCGTATCAAAAGCCCAACGAGTTTGCTCAAAGATATGCTCGCCATGCGGTGTGTTCTTGCATAATGTGAGTGCCACCGATTTACTCTCACCTCGGCGGCCTGCTCGACCTGCTCGTTGCAAGTAGTTAGCAGGGTTTGGTGGGGCATTATTCATAGCAACAACCGATATGCCGCCAATATCTACACCCATCTCCATTGTTGTTGAACAACTCAATACGTTAATCATGCCTTTTTTAAACTTATCTTCGTAATCTCGAAGCAGTTTTGCTGGCAACTGTGCTGAATGCTCTGCAACCCGGAAGTAAGGAGTCCGCTCGACTATCCTGTCAGAGATATCTGACCATGCATTCTCCCTACGCAGTTCCTTAATAGAGTCTTGTTCTTGCCATTCTCGTACTTGGGAAAGTGGCACTTCAGTACCATCATCTAAACGTCTACCGTAAGGGTACTCATATAAGGGCGTCTCTAACTCTCTACAAAGCTGATCCTCATACCTCCCTCTAGTACTCAAATACGGTGTCACTTTTTCCAGTGGAGTATCAATGATTTTTTGCGTATGAGGACATTGCCATTTATTGCTGAACAAGCTGAAACTGACTTGTTTCTCCAACTCCAAACGGCTTCCGTCACCACTAGCAGTCAGCACATTCCGTTGGAGAACCTTCCAAGCTTCTTGGAGAATGACATTAATCCTATTCTTGGAAGCAACATCTTTAACATCTAAATGAAAAGCCATCGCCAACAATCGAACTAATCTCGGTTGTACCGCTCCTTTCCTAACTAAAGGCCAACCCGAGATGTTGTTATGGGGGCTTGTTTCTCCCGGAGCAATCAATAGACCAGCGCTAAACTTTGCACCAATCCATCTTTGCTGCTCCTCAGACATTGAAATAGCTTTCATTGCTCGAATATGGAAGTTAATACACAAAGTCAAAAAATCGACCCACTTGTTCTTCCCTTCATCTACGCTGGAGAATAAAGAGGTCCACTCCTGTGGTGCTGTACTCCCCTTATCTTTGATATTTGGATATTCCATCCTAATTAAACCAAGGGTTTCCAAGGTGTTTTGGCGTTTAGGGCGACTGTTAAATTCTCTAAGTAACAACAATCTAGCCAACATTAATGGGTCTTGAACCATGACCATTTTGTCATCAAACCGGCTGTAGGATTCTTTTATCCAATACAGCAGCTCTTTCTCTTTTGCGAGCTCTTGCTCCACATCAAACCAAGATATTTGTATTTCGTTATCTTGACTTAACTCAGCGAGTTTGCCTTCCACAAACTCAATCATGTCTTCATCGCCATTAGTTTTAAGCCTCGCTAGAAGACTTTTATATTTTATAAAATCTGCTTCTTGCTCAGGTGTGAGATTGCCACTTTTCAGTGTTCGATCAATCACGAGATGAAATAATGCCGAGCGCAAAAACTGACGTTCTGAATCCTGCTGTGATTTAGCGGAAAAGCGGGCGGTACCTTGCCTGCTATCAGTGAATGTAATCATACGACGGCCATTCCAAGGCCCCTTCGCTTGTTCTTTCTTACCGTCTTGGCAAAATTCAAGCAACGTTGGAAGCACCGTTGATAGCATAAATGGCGCTCCATTTCGGAAAAAACGGTAAAACTCGAAATTTTGTATTTTCGTATGCTGACAACATGGACAACGCAGCGCTAACCCTTTCCCATTCGATTTGGCATAGCCTTCTACACGGTGAACGGCAAACCCTTGTTCCGGTTTTACCAGAGTTAAAACTCCCTGATTGTTTAACCAAAGCTGCCCAGTTTCATCGAAAGCCGATTCAGAGAGCAGGCACAAGCTTGTATGTTCTTCTTGTTCATCCTCCTGTTCTTCATCTGTCTCTATTGGCTCAATATCTAGTGCAAAATCATCAATGCTGGAGTCTGGTTTGATTAGGGATAATCGGCTATCGCCTGTTTCTACGTTAGTCGCCTCATTGGCAACCAGTAAACTTGTGCCGCAACCATTACAACTTGCCATATCAAAAACTGGAGAACCACAACTGCACGTATCACGGCGCGACATATAAACCATGCCAAAGCGCCAATCTATTTCATCAAGAGGGGTTTCTTTTTTAGCAGAGCAATTGGGATTTGAACAAGCCCACAAACCACCAGCGACTCGATGAAAAAGGTGAAGACGGAAAGGAATAAAGGCTTGTCCATCCTCCCCTTGAGTAGAACCACACACATCCATCCACTGTAAAGCTAAACGAGGCTCTATAGGTGTCTCTGTTGCTGATAAGAGCTTACAAATTTCTTTGAGAGATAACCTATTATCTTTAGAACACAAATGTTGCCTTAGAACTCGCAACGGCGGCATAGCTTCAAGCATCTTATAACGAGTAAGCATGTCTTCTTCTTGCTGCACTAAGTCCAAGTCCATTGGCAAGAGATCATCTACTTGAGTCAAGTCTGTAAATTCACGCTCCCCTTTTACTAGATATACCTGAGATATATCGACGCCAGCTACATCGGCTAAGAACCCTCTCAACTCTTTATCGGAGTCCTGACCACCAATGGTCGCAGAGGTTGCAACAAATCTTACTTGATCAGGGGTAACGCCAAATCCATGCATAACTCGTCTAAGCAACAGAGACAACTCCGCGGCTTGAGAGCCTATATAGGTATGAGCTTCATCTAAGACAATCCAACGTAGCTTGCCCTTAGATTTATTGAGGATTGGCTCATCTTTTTGACGCACCAACAAGTACTCCAACATCGTGGAATTCGTTACTAATATTTGCGCAGGATTTTCCCGCAAGCCTTTGCGAGACAATTGTTGATTAACATACTGTCGTTGTAACTGAGCTGGAACTTGCTCTTTAGTTTCACCGTTATATAGGCAAAACTGCACGTTCGATCCTAACTGATGTGTCCATGCAGCTAAACGATCTCTTTGGCTATTAATCAATGCATTAAGTGGATATAGAAACAAAGCCTCTACACCTTCAGCTCGGCTATTTCTGCGAGCAATATCATTGAGAATAGGAACTAAGAAACATTCTGTTTTACCTGAGCCTGTACCACTACTTACTATTACGGATCTAGGTTCATCTGCGGTTAGATGTTTCCATGCTTCATGTTGGTGCTCATAGGGGTACCAATTCGAATCAAATAAATAGTCTTCTTTAAGCTCTTTTGGAGGGTTAGCCATTGCGTTAACAACGCTCTCTTCTAACATATCGCCAGATAGAGATTTCATGGTTTTTGAATAGGGCTTCCACCCAAAGGTGGCTTCGAACACAGGGTCACCTAAAAATGAGCCTTCAATACCTGGTGACTGCGAATACATTTGCCACAAAAACTCTCGTAAAGGCTTCGAGCGCACACCAAATTGCCCTAACGTAGCTCGAGATGCTCGCTTTGTCAGTTGGTCGATTATTGATTCAAAATATTCCATATTTCACTCAGTAATTTTGTTGTTTTTTAGTTAATGCCGACCGTTCTAGCCTTTAAGCATTCCTATAACGAATTGGTGTGTCAGAGAGAAAGCCTCATCGAAGTACACTTCGTCAAATCGACGATATTCACGAAGTGCGTGCACAACCTCTGGAGTCATAGCTAGATCAGCTTGACCACAAGTAGACAAAGCTAAAACGATGGGTGCATTCATTACCGAGTTCTTAAACGAGTGCTTATCGGTCAAGCACAACTTCACCCACTCAGGGTTCATCTTTCTGATGACTTGAGAAATAATGCTATCAGCCGAAAACGATGGCCACCTCGCATCTATTTGGCGTTGTGAAAGCTCATTTCTAGCATCAAAAATACGCTGAACAAATGCTGCTGTACCTATGCTCGGTCTAGTTTGTTTACTATCAAACTTAGATAGTAGTAACTCAGATAACGGACCAAATGCAGGGTAATAAGAGACTAACTCTCGCAACTTGTTAGAAAGCCGGGTAACAGCTACATCTGCCATATCATCACCCAAGCGCTCTATTAGGTTGCTATAAAACGCATTACAAACCTTTCGCGATGATTCAATCTTGAGGGCATACCACATAAAGGGGAATTGTTTATCTACTTGCCAAACACGATCAATTTCACTCTTGTTGGCATTCAGCAGCATCGCAAAAACAAATTCATTTTGTCTTATTGCACCTCGCCATAAATCAAAAGTAGTAAGTGGTACATTGTCAAAAGCTAAAAGAGTACGAACGTACTTCCACTCTGAGCGTGTAAAATCATAAGCTATCGCACTCGCTACATCAGAAAATGCTGTCAAACGGTCCCTACGGGAACCATATCCAGAAGCCACTTCGAAGCCATTTTGTGTCTCTGGGAGCAATTCTAAATCTTTACTCCACATGACAGATCGTATCCCTTGACTCAAATCTTTGTTGTATACCAACCAAGCGCCCGGTGCGAGTTCATTGTCAGGAATTATCCAAGCTCGTCTTAGCGAATCTCCTTGAGTGTCCGCTTCAACCAATGCAAGAGGCGTTTGATCTGGCTGTCCAAGCGGAACGGTATAAAGCTCAACGTTTTGTTCTGCTAGCTTTGAGGAACTCAGCTCAACTACGTTGGCGTCTCTATTTGGTAACAGTGATTCACTATAAGCTGCAAAGCTGCAGTTGTAGACCTCTTGCCCGCGGTTAACCACACTTAACTTCACTGTCGCATCAAGGCTATCTGATAAAGCAAATAACGCTTGAATATCGTCTCTATAAGAAGCTAATGCTAATCCATTGGCCAACGCATCTATATTTGGCAGTGTGGACATAAAGAAAGCACTTTTTGCGAACGCGCCACAAATATTTCTAGCATGCAAAGTAAACTGAAGTTCAATTTCACCAGTCAAACCATACCCGTACAGCTCGTAATTATTTAGGTTATCTATTAGCAGCTCACTGTATTTATCTACGCTCTGCCCATGCCCATCAAGAAGGCAAACACCGCGGCTTGGGTACGGTAGATCTATGGAAATTGACTTAGCCCTATCAAGCCACCACAAATCAATGGTAATAAATGCCGGTGGTTGTTCTGCGCTAAATAAATCGAGTACTAATGAGTCATTATCCTGTTCGACCTGAGATAGAACTGAGTGTTGGTATTGCTTATCTACTGCCACCATAGGTAAGCTAGAAGCTAAAATCACAATCTTACCTCGATGAATATTCGAGCTAGGAACGATCTCTACATCAAAATCTTTTGGTAATTTCGACAATCTGAACCTTTTCTTAGGTTTGCCATTCTCAACATACGCTGTTTCATTTTGACCATACGGCATGGTCGTTAAAGATAGCCATTGCTGCTTGCTCTTATCATGCCAACGCACTTGGGCAGGGCTAATATTTTCTCTACGTCCCTGAGCATCAAGTCGAATTAAACAGGGCTCACCCACAAAGCACTTAGCTGGGTTTGTTTGATACGGTAAGGCATCTCCATTCCAGACATATTCAATGTGCTCACTCTGAGATGAACCTAGCTCTACTGCATAGGTTCCAAATCTATAACTACCCTTTTGTTGTAATGCGACGATAGTTTTATCCGGTTGCTCTAAATTGCCGACAACCTCAATATTGTTCACCGATGATGATAAGGTGCTAGTAACGACGAATGCGCTACTTTCTTTGCATTTCACATCACCAGTAGAGTGGAGTTGAAGGCTATTATCTCTATCGATGAACACCCAAGGCTCATCCTCATCAAGCGCACTGCCACCAACTAAAGGAGCGAACCAAGTTTTTCCACATTCATCCTTTAGCATTAACTGCACTTCTTCAGGAAACCAGTCGCTAGGTAACATGCTAGTAATAACATCGAGTAAAAACCTATCTTTGTTGTTTTGTGGCAAAAATGCTTTTGCGACAAGCAAGGGCTTTTTACCCACAGCAAACAAACTAAAACGCTCTGGCAATGTTGGAATTGAAAATAGTTGCTGAATATACATCGCGTTTACACGTGTGCGTAATGTCAGTTGTGATTGAAGAGCCCAAGAGTAAGTGGCTTCTGCAGCGTCATCTAGATTGTAGGTATGTCGATCAAATTTTTTATGGAGGCTACGAACTAACCGAATCGTATTTGGCATGCGTCTCTGTATGGTGATCGCCTTGCCAAGGGCTCGCTCCAACAAACCTTTCGCTATCGAATGTTCAATATTGATTGGTAAGGTATCCAACCAATTTGGCGCTACCGCATCTAAGTAGCGAACAGGATCTTTTTGTTCATCCAACCCATATTGATCAGCAAGATTGAACACCGACTCTGCGATTTTTCCCACAATCGTATAAACAGTCTCGTTTCTAAAAGAGGCCGCAATGTTGTGGTCATGGACGCGAGCGATCTCTATTGAATTAGGCTTGGAGAGGTTAAATTTACCAAAGTCTTGTATCACCTGCTCAAAATAGTGGGCAAGCTTATTGTTGGGATCAGAAACTAGCTTAAGCGGTAAGCCACCTTCTACGGCTACTGTGCCAAGGTACATATTTCCTTGTGTATTGGTCAGTACTGGTCTTCGCCAAAACCGAAACCCTCCAGCAATAAGCCTATTACGTTGTGGGGCTGTGATTTCATTCCCTGTTAAGCCTAGTGATTCAAAAATAGGGTCCCAACTCCAAACCCCACCAGAGAACTCTTTACGCCACCATTCAGAAGCGTATAAGACAAAAGCGCCTGCCCAATCTGAACTCACACTAGAAGGAAGATAAGATTCTAAACTTTGGCTTTTCAAGCTATTTATCAAGGCCAGTTTTAATCCATCAAACTCTACTTCAGATAATTTGTAACTGTATAGAGGCGAACCAGTGGTTCCTAAAATTCCTCTACTTTTCCAAATATCTAAAATAGATTGGCGAAATGTTTGCATGGTAAGTAACCTCTAGCTTGATAACGTTGTATACAGAACAATATGATTACGTCTTTAAAGACTGCTTATTATATAAATTTTAATTTTGTCTCTGCCTTAATTGGCTTTTAATCTCAGCTGCCTTTGGCCATTTCACTCTAGACTCTCCCTTCAAAGAGATATCAAACGGAACAACCCAGAGCTTTAGACCACCAGCAAAATCAAAACAATACTCTATCGGCTCTCTAAATCCATCGTGACTTGGGTAAATCAGGTATAGATCACCCTTACCCTCAAGATACTTGTGTCCGTAGGCGAACATCTGATACATGTCGGATTGGGAGATGCCGTAGTTGTGCTCAGTGACGTTTAAGATTTTCCATTTGGTGTCTAGGACAATAAAAGGCTTACTGGACTTCTTGATTAGAAGATCAGGCTTAAGCAAAAACTTGTTTTTATCTTGGTGAGTGACCAAGTACTTTGATCTAGCTTGGGTTAAAAGCTGGGCTTGATTGCCAATCTGTTTACTCAATATTGAGGCAACATAGCTTTCAAATACCGCTTCCATTGGGAACAATAAAGAGAGTGCGCTGGAATCACCTTTCATGCTTAAAGGAGAGAAGCCAGCCAGAATGAGCTTTGCCCAGTCAAGTGGGGCATGATAGTCATTCATGCCTCTATCTAATCTCACTGCATTAATGTCTTTCGCGACTGACTTTGAGAAAGGCACGTCAATAAAGGCAAACTGCAGCTCTCGCAGTAGCTTTTGATTAGACGGCATCCGAGTATATTGAGCGACTTTTTGTAAGGCGGTTGCAATTAGTCTATTCGCAGGTCGATTTACTAAGAACTCGTCAAATTGGACATAGAATTTATGTCTGTTGACTAGGTTGTGTTTGATTTGCTGACCGACAAGTAATTTGCCTTTCTGAAAGTTGAGGTTGTCTTGCTGGGTGACATAGTCACTTTTAAGACCGCGCTTAATTAGCTTATTTACCGATTGTAAAAACTGATGAATAAACACCTCAAGCAAAGGCATTTTCTTATTCGCGACGCTGGCCTGATTGGCACTGATATATCTAAATGAGCCAAGATGTGCGAGCATCATAAGAAGCATCTGGCGAGAATTTTCGATTGCGCGTTCTTCACTCTCAGCTTTGCGCCCGACTTTTGGCAGAACCTCAATATGCTCACCAGTGGGTATGAATAGCACACCCACATAGTTTTTCACCTGAATAAGCTCCACCCCATAGCACTTGGTTAAGCTAAGGCACTTATATAAATCGCCCTCTTCCGCACTCAAACTCACCTCTTTAAGGTAATTAAAAGCGCGAGTAGAGATTCGAGATGCACCCAAGGATTCAGCATCTTTGGAATAGGTTAAATAGCCATACTCAAATACAATAGTATGCATGCCTATGAATCATCCTCAGCATTCGCATAGGTTTGTTCATTGGCATCAGCCTTTGGGGATATGCTCTGATAAATACCTTTATAAGCATTTGGATCTTTCCAAACCGCAGCTGACTCTTCCATTAAGGTATATTTAATGATGGCCTCACCATAACCATCGAGCTGATGATTGCGACCAAATAGCTTAGTGAGATCATCACTTGCTTGTTCTTTCCGAGTCACAAACTGCAAGGCTCTGTTTTCTTTATTGTCTTTTTGATTGTCAGCCAACACCAAGCGGATTTTTTCCCAGTCTTCGAAGAAGTACTCTGCCAGTAGCGGAATAATCTTGTTTTGAAAGACGGAAACTAAATCATCAAAGTTTTGAACTCCCATGAAGAAAGCATGACCTAAGGTATGCTCTCGGTCATACAGGATTTCGATGCGTTGGTTTAGAGCCTCAAACAGATTTTGTAGATCAATACCGTCAACCACCTTGCCTGCCAACAAGCTTGGATTTGGCATCATCTCTTTAAAATCAAAACGGCGACGTAAAGCGGTATCCATCATGGCAAGGGAGCGATCGGCTGTGTTCATGGTGCCAATAATATGCAGATTATTTGGCACCGAAAACTTATCACCTGAGTACGGCAAAACAACTTCAATCGCCTCAAACTGTCCCTTTCCAGATCGCTTCGACTCCTCTACCAAGGTAATTAACTCGCCAAATATCTTGGATATATTTCCACGGTTGATCTCATCTATCACCAACACGAAGTTTTTAAAATCTCGTGGCTGTGCTTCCCTTTCTACAGGTAAATTATGAGTCTCAACTATGTACTTTAGGATCGCTTTGACATAGGACTGGTTATATATCTGTTTTGCTTCGGCACCAGAATAAAGCTTACGAATACTATCTATTGCTACAGGATAACCATTTCCCAAGTCGTCATGGCTGCTTTCGTGGGGAAAAGCTCTAAATGTCGTATTGCCGTGATATTGAACATCAAATTTGTTACCGCGTTGAGTTCTCAGCGACAAAGACTTTACACCCTCTTCTAAATCACCCTTTAGTTTCTCCAGAGCAATTTCAAAAGGGTCATTACTCTGTTCAACGCCTCGACTAGCTTGTTCGCAAATCTCCTTAAAAATACCTGATTTCACCTCATATGAAATCTCGCCATCAGTAGAAGTAGCACTCAAACCCTCCACAAATTCTTCGTAACCGAAACTTTGATGAAAAGTAACAAACCTTATTCGTTCAGAATCGGACAACTCCTTGAACTTGAATTGTAATTGTTCCCTCTGTTCTGGTGTTGCACCAACTTGAGCTTCGATGTTTAAATTCTCATAAAAGCTTGGCTCTGCGGCTCTCACTGCAGCTTCAATAGCGTGGTAAGTTTTTCCTGTTCCAGGAGGACCATATAGGATTTGATTTAAAGCAGTATGACTATCGCTTATTGACCTATTATCGCCATAATTAGATGCCATTGGCTCCTCTACCGAATCTCCCAGTCTATTTTCATTCAAGTCTTCATAGGTATGCCAAGTAGCAATATTTGAATAAAAGTAGTCGTAGTCTTTCGGAAGCACTTTTGAAATAGCAGTAGTAAACTCTTGATTTAATTCGAACCAGTTACCTGTCATCGACAAACCAAGATTAAATCGCTCGTTCAAGTAAGAAGCGGCAATTATGAAATAACGCTCGTCTACAGTAGACGTACAAACCTTTGGCGCGATTGATGCGAAAGCACGATTTAGTAATGCCTTATAGTTTTTCTTGAGAATTTTTTTCTCTTTAGCCTCTCTCATAAAACCTTGAGCTTCTAGGTAAGTCTGAGCGGTTGGGCTATATTTAATCCTCTTTGTTAACTCTCGCAGCATGGGTTTAGCTTTTTCAAATTCATCTTTTGAAGGTGCACCCTGCATCAAGCTTGAAATAGAGTTGCCTCGCTGATACCAAATCAAATATAGCGTTTCATCGGAAATTTCATAATCGGCTTCTATCTGCTGACAAGTTTTCTTATAGTCTTTGTACCAATCCATCGAACCATTAGTTGTATCTAAAACATAATGATTAAAGAACTGCTCTAGGCTTTTTTCATTCGAATATGACTCTGAGTTTTCCATAACATTACCTACAAAAAAGCACGCCAGATAAGCGTGCTTAGTAATTATCTATTAAAGGTTTTCTGCGGTTTTCTTAGCAGCGCGCTTTTTGGCAGTTTCTACTTTCTTGGCCGCTTTTGCCAATGCTTCGGCTTCCTTGCGAGCCTCAGCAATGCGTTCTAGTAGCTTATCGGCTGGCTCATCGTTTGGATCTTGTGGAACCAACTCACCTCGGAAGGCTTTTGCTAGAATGCTTTGAGTTAGGTTGTCTACTCTAGCTTGCGCTTTTTTAACTTGAGCTTCGATAGTAGCTGCGAATGCGAAGTATTGGTCGACTAGGCGGACAATTTCTTTTTGTTCTTCTATCGGAGCACAAGGAAATGACAAACCCTGTACAGTAGATTTATTCAAAGCCTTTTGATTGTTTCCAGAGCCAACTCTTCGAGTTTCTTCATACTTTTCCCATAAGTAGTAATAGAGATACTCTGAAACACACATTTCCTTAGGTACTCTGAGAGCTGCAGTATTCTGGTTATGAGCAGCGGGAATTTTAAGAATTGCAGGTTGTCCCCTAGTCTTTCCTTGCCCAATCATCGCAAGCATAACTGTTCCATCAGGATGTATTTTAGTGGAAGAATTTGACAACCCACTTTGTGTGATTTTCTCAGTAGTGTTTGAAATTAAGCTGAAAGCGACTTCTCCACTACTAACCCAAGGTATATCCCCTTCCCAATATGTTGGTTCTTTTCTGCTAGGTGTTGCGCCAACATGAACATCAAAAACGACACCTATGTGCGTGTCTAACCATGTATCAGGAAGTGCCGTACTATTTTGATTTTCGAGTTTAATTTTAGGGCCTGTGTATTTTTTTCCTTGATTCGCATATTTATCAAGCCAGTAATCCGAAAAGTCAGTTGTTTCTAATTTTTCTTGAATATTGTTCCCTCGCCACTCTTCCGTCAGCTTCCCTGATACAGCGGAAGCGAGGACGGATTGGCGGAAGCGTTTTAGCAGGCCTGGGATACCATCTAGGCGGGCTTTGATGGTGTCGACCTGTGCCAATACCTCATCGAGTTTTTCAACGATACGTTTTTGTTCAGAGTCAGGGGGTAATTGAACATCTTGAGCATACGCATCATCTCTATTCAAACCAGGTATTGCTGTTGAACGATTTAGTTTTGTAAGAGGAAGATTCTTCAATTGATAGTACCAATATTTCATTGTTCCAGAAGGAAACGAATCAACAAAATAAGTAGTATCAATAGGTGAAAAGTCGTCTTCACAAAGATGAACTTCACCAAAAGATCCTTTTCGTCCAACAATCAAGCCTCCCCCAGAGACTAAAGCTTCAGTGTGTAAACCGACTACTCCATTAGAACCATATACAGGGTAGCCAGTTCCACTACGTTGTTTAGCAGGTAGCGATTTCCCATACTTTAACTCAATAAGATCGCCTAACTTTAAGTTAAGCCACCCTTTTGGTAACCCACTCATTACTTCAACTCCGGTTTATCTTCCAATCCAAAGGCTTGCTCAAGCAATTGCTTCTGAGCTTCAGCTTCATCATTCGCCCCAAGCGCTTGCATCAACTTATAGATCTCTGAAATAGCCTCAGTCAGCTCTACCATTGCCTCACCAGCTAGCACTTCTGGCTCAGGTAGGTTTTCCGCACTAGTCGCCTCTAGGTCTTTAAGCCAAGAGATATCTAGGCTATCGCCTTTTTGATCGCGAATGTACTCACGGCTGAACTTGCGGAAACGAGCGCTATCTACCTTGTGCGCTTTCTCGCTAATGTGCTCAACCTCTGCACCTTTCTCTGCATAAATGGCACCTAGGGTTTCATAAACACCTTCAGTACGCTCAGATTGACCATTTTTATCTGAGCCATAAGCGTCAATAAAGGCATCAAAGTGCTTCTCTGTCAGTGGGCGACGCTTACCAAAGGTGTTCATATTGGTTCGCATATCGAATACCCAAGTTTCCTTGGTGCAGCCTTTATCTTGAGTTGGGTTCTCTGGGGTGCCTTTTTGGAAGAAGAGCACGTTGGTTTTTACGCCTTGTGCGTAAAAGATACCCGTTGGCAGTCGCAGAATAGTATGCAGATTACACTTGTCCATCAGGTCACGACGGATGTCTGTACCTTTGCCTCCCTCAAAAAGCACATTATCTGGGATCACCACTGCTGCGCGGCCACCCGGCTCAAGCGCGTCATAGATATGCTGCATGAAACACAGCTGTTTGTTACCTGTTGGGTGAACAAAGGTACGGGTAATATTACTACTAGAAGCACTGCCAAATGGAGGGTTAGTTAAGATCACATTCGCCTTAGGCAAACTCTCCCCTGCACTACCTAATGTGTTACCTAAATGAATTGCACCTTGGTTCTTATCCCCTTCGATGTCATGCAGTAAGCAATTCATTAAGGCTAAGCGGCGTGTTTCTGGTACTAGCTCCAAACCAACAAAGGCTTTGGTCATTTGAAAATCTTGATCATCATCGTCTAGATCATCTAAATCGTTGGTTTGTGATTTGATGTATCTGTCGGCTTCAATCAAAAAACCTGCGGTGCCGGCGGCTGGGTCTTGAATGACCTCACGAGGTTGAGGTTGCAGCACTTTGATGATGGTGCTGATTAATGAACGTGGCGTAAAGTATTGACCTGCTCCAGACTTGGTTTCGTTAGCATTCTTTTGTAGTAAGCCTTCGTACATGTCGCCAAAGTCATCTCGGCTTTTACCTTGCCCACCATCAAACCACTCTAGTTGATCCATACTGCTCACCAACTCTGTAAGTTGGCGAGGTTCACGAATCGTTGTATTTACATTTTGAAATATTGCCCGAACAATTGCATGATTATCATCGCCCAATTGAACCAGCATACTACGATAAAACTGATGTTGAACTTGACCCAGCTTCCCTTTTAGATCTTTCCATCGAAAGCCTTCAGGTAATAACTCTTCTTCTTGACCTGTCTCTTCACACATTTTCAGAAACAATAACGACGCAAGCTCGTTGACATAGTTTTGGTAAGACACCCCACCATCTTTTAAGTTGTCACACAGTTTCCACAGTTTGGCGACTAGATCATTATTGTTCATGTTTGTTCTCTGATTTGTAAAATGTTTGCTGATCATTGAGGCGATCAACAATCAAACTATTTGCTTTAACTAGATTGTACGGGGTTAAGCTGGCTCGTCCCACATGTATTCTTGGAATTGAGTGAGTATGCTGTCTAAATCGTCATTAAAGACATTCATAAGCTTACGTTTTCCGCCTTTGCGCTTGTAATTGCCAGTTTTGAAGGTGTCATCATCTAGCACTACTTTATCTTTGATACTGGATGCAATGCGATCCAACCAATTGAGCTGCTCTTGGTTCCACTCTTTTTGCGACTTGATTTTATCCAGCGCCATCTCCACTCGCAGCTCAAACGGCATTAACGCATCGCCCATAGCGGCGCGTCTGATATGGCCGATAAGGCGAGCGGCTACGTCTTGGTTTTTGGTTTCTTTCCACGCTTTTTTTAAAGTGGGCTCATTAAAGTGTTGTGCATCAAACCATTCTTGCAGTTCTAGCAGACCCTTACGGGTTAAATCTCTTGGTCGATTGATAATGATATCTAATGCTTCTTGCTGGTTAGAAGATGAATCTACCAGCGCGTCAAAGGCCTCTAGGAAATCTTGCGCTGTACCATGCTCGCCATAAACCGTTTCCACACGCAGCAAAGTATCATCGACATCTGTAAAGATAGGCATGTCACGTAAATCGTTTATCTCTTGCTTTAACTGCTCTAAGCGGCCTACTAGGTTAGGAGCCTTATTGAACACCTCTGCTGACCATCTTGGACCTTTTTGCTTTAGGGTTGAGGCTAGGTTTGCAAAATCACAGCCTGCAGAGTCTTGGCATATTTCATCAAAGCGTTTGATGTGGCTGTCTATCTCTTTAGACTTAGTGCGATTGAAGCTGGCATGGGTCGCGATACGGTGCAGCTTTGCCACCAGCTGTTCATGGCTATGTTCAGCAAAGCTTCTGCCATCCGCCTCAAGGGTTTTATAGGTTTCGGAGTCAGTAATTTCATTGACTAAGGTTTGCAACTCGACTTTAGGGCGCACCACAACTGGACGCATGGTGTCGACGCTTTGCAAGGTGGAGTAAAGATCTACCGCATCAAATATCTTGAATGACGTTTTACCCACATCAGGACACAAGCGTGTTGCTCGTCCTTTCATCTGTTCATACAAAATACGACTGCGTACTTTACGCATGAACACAAGATTACAGATGCTTGGGACATCAATACCCGTAGTGAGCAAGTCAACAGTGACTACAATGTTTGGCAAACGCTCTAATTTGAAGCGCGTGATCATTGACTGAACCTTAGTTGAATCTTTGTCAGAGTCACCGGTTATTTTAATAATGGCGTCGTGCTCAAGCTCTGAGTATTTAGCTTTAAAAGCTGTTCGCAATTCATCAACAACAGTGTCGGCATGAGCGTTATTAACACAAAAAACCAGAGTCTTTTGTGGGCTAGTAGGATCGATATGATTGACTAACTCTTCACACACAACTCTATTAAAGTTTGATGCGATCAGGGCTCGGTTAAAGTCAGCCACCTCAAAACCTTGCTCATCTTCTAAGGTATCGTTAATTAGTTCACCCTGATTGGATAAACGCTGTACTTCGGTACCACCCGATAAATAAACCCCTTGCTCACTAAGCTTGGTGATGATGCGAATGGGTGGTTCTTGGTCTGTTAGATATCCATCAATCACGGCCTTGCGGTAACTGTAACGATAAACGGGTGACTTTTTCTCACCACCAAAGATGTCTATGGTGTGCAATGCAGGCGTGGCCGTCAGTGCAATCTTTACAGCATCAAAGTGATCTATAATGCGACGATAAGAAGAAATGAAGTCTTGCTCATTACGGAACTTTTCCTCTCCTTCCGTCTGCTCTTTATCAAGGATATAACCTCGGTGGGCTTCATCGACTATGATGCAATCGTAACGCCCTACTGGCATCACTTCGTCACTTTGTAATGTGCGTTTAACCAATGACTGCACGGTAGCAACATGAATTTTGGTACTGTCTTCAGGAAAACGGTCTGTCAGCCCTTTAACGTTAAAAATGGCGTTGAAGGTATCGCCTTTTATGCTGGTATCTTCAAACGAATCAAGCGCTTGCTTACCAAGGGAGGTGCGATCCACCAAAAACAGCACTCTCTTGAATCGCTGAGATTGAATCAAACGATACATTAAAGCAATGGCGGTGCGTGTTTTACCCGTACCTGTGGCCATCGCTAATAAGATGTCTTGCTGACCATTGACTATGGCTTGCTCTGTCGCCTGTACCGCCTCTTCTTGGTAGTAACGAAGTCCAAGGTCATTCATATCTTGATTGCGCGCAAACCAGTTATTATTGAGTTGATCATCACTCTCTAATTTGGCGACTAATTCTTCTGGCTTGTGCCACTCTGGTAGCGCCTTCGGCATATTAGTTGGATGGCGAACATCTCGATACCAAATACCGCTTTTGGTCTTTATGGCTGCTTTGTAGCCACGACCATTGGCAGAAAAGCAAAAAGGAATTTTAAACGGTTGCGAACCGCTAGAGTCAGCCCAAGAAGGGAGATAGTTGCCTAACGCCTCTTCAACCTGCTCTTGTTGTTCATTACCACGAGCTGCTTGTCTTAACTCGCCAGTCAAGAAGTCAAAGTCGAAATACTTACTGTAGCGGTATGCTTCATTCAGCTTAGCCGAAACATCTTTATTAGCTTTTTTCGCTTCTACAACCGCTATGGGCTTTAACCCAACGAACAATACATAATCTGCAAAGCCTGTATGGCCTGTCTCATCTTTGCCTGTTGACCATTCGGCAATAGCCATATTTCGACCCACTTGAGGGCGAGTGCCGTTGGCAAAGTTAAGGTTTTTTGTATCCGCATCCCAACCTGCTTTACGAAGCTGATTATCGATGAGGTAACGAGTCTCACTTTCGCTTAGATTAAGAGCACGCGAAGACGCTTCTTTAGTGATCTGCTGTTTGTATGCCTTGCGCTCAGATTCCGTCTTCTTCGACAGCTCTATTTCTTGCTCTTTGAGTTTGGACTCCAGAGCACAGATGCGAGCTTGGGACTGCTCTTGCGTCTCTTCTTGGTTACTTTCCAATACGGAAATATAGCCATTTAACGCCGTTAGCTTGGCTTGTTGAGCTTCTACTTCTGCTTTAGTCTGCGTTTCACTTTGGCGAGCTAATGCTAGTTCTTGCTTGAGGCTAAGAAGCTCTTCTTCAAATTGCGTGCCATTTTCGGAGCTAGGAAGGATAAACTCAGGAGCTGGGAAGTCGAAGTTTTTAGTGACTAATCGGTAGTACCAAACCGCAAGGCGGAATGCGAGGCGCAAACACATCTCAGCATCTTGCAAATCATCGTGATATTCGTGAACAGCTTGGTTGCCAATTTTACGTAGTTTATGGAATACATTTAAGATCCCATCATCAACAAAGGGGATTTTACCCAGTTCACGTAACAAATCATGCTGATTTTCTGGTGTGTCTATATCTAACAACTTAGCGAGGTGCTTTGCTGTTGCTTCTCCAAACTGACGCAACTTTACGAGCGTAGTGTTGGGATCGTCTGGATAATTGTTCTCTGCCGCACGCGCAACGGTAAACAAAAAATCGTTCACACCCCTTAAAAACTCAAAATTGGACTTCGACATCAAGCTCTCCATAAAACCTGTAATTGCTTCCTCATATGTTTGAACACAATAAATCGAAGGAAACGACCTGCCTTTTTGATGCAAGCTCAATTATAACTATCACAAACCTAAATATATTGAATTTTATCAATAAGTTGATAATCCGCACCTAATGTGGGCAACGATAGACGCGATTGTATAGGTTTGGGCCCTTAATTTGAGACTTGAAAGCTAATGATGCGTTTTCATCGCCATAGTATTGCAAGAGGTTTGCATAGCAGGGGGCTAGCCATTCATCTATGATTCTGTGAATAATTCGCTTATATGAATTATCGTCTGATTTCCCTTTATTTTGTTGAGTAACAGACTCATATCGGCTCAAGCGTACGATTTCTGTGAAATCGCTTCCGAGTTGGTCATCTACATCGACACCAAGCTTAAAAGCTTCAATTGCGAATTCCTTAAACTCCCCAATATCTTGGGGTATTTTTTTGTAAACTGCGTAGTGATGCCTAACTAACTCATGAATAATTACTTCCAATTCATAGCGATTCAAGAGGTAACTAGAGCTCTCATCAAAGCCATCTAATTCAGCGTGGCCAAAGGGAAAAGCACATTCCAAACTAGGTGACATTAGTTCATTATGTTCATCTTTATCAATGAAGCGGTACTGGAGCAAATGCATTGCTTCGTGAGAGAGTGTTCTTTCACTAGACTCGCCACTATATCTATCAGCTAATACAACTGCATGTCTTGAAAGCACGCAAGCGCTACCTTTAATCTCACTTCCACTTTTGAAGTTAATATCGTAACTTTTATGAAGATTTAGCTTAACAGCACGATAAAAACCTGAGATCGCGACCAGCGTTCTTTTGGGGTGCCTAATCAAAATGATCGGTAACAGAATAAAAGCAACAGCTATCTTCCTTTCGCTTACTTCATTGCCAAATGCCAGTTTAAGCAGCGTCAGAAAATCTTCGATAACACCAACAGCTTTTTTTAAACCCGTATCTCTTACTGTAAAAGAAAAATCTCTTACACCATCAATAGACAAAGCTGAAACAGGTTCCCCACCAAAGTCTTTAATGAGTTGTTGCTGAATACTTCTCTTCATTCTCTTTTCACTTTTAAGTAGGAAATGAATCCTTAGTTAAATTTTCCCGAAACCCCACCAGGTTTCGCCAGACCAGCCTGCATCATGCTGAAACGCCAAACTTGAATCTACATTTAGCTTGTTGCACAGTTCAGCGGGATCAATATCATCGCTCTCAAAGTCGAAAAGCTCGCGAAGCTTCGGGTGGACGTACGAATACATGCATACATCAGATACATAGCAGAACAGAATTGTAGGATCTTCTTCAATTTCACCGTCACCCGCTTCCGCTTTATCAAACAGATCGATCATGTTTTCTGCATGTTCGCCGTACAAAACAAGGCCCGAATATGGAGAGAACAGTGCTTCTCGGTCGTCTTGAATTTTTATTACTGGGATAGCCATTTTCAATTACTCACTTACTACTGGGCAAAATACAGTCCAACAATCTCCTAGTAGGAAATTTCCACACTGTCGAAACGCGATTAAGTCACTTCTACCAAGAATCCCAAGCAACTGCTTAGCATCGACTTCAACCTCTTCGGGGTCAAAGTCGATACCATCTAGTAGTGTTTTAGACAGATATAGGTATTCCTGATTCTCTGCGTCATAAACAAAAAGAATTGATTGATCTTTTGAAGGGGCGGCCTGAAGCTCCGATAGTTCTTGATAAACTTCATCATCAAGATTCTGGCCGTAAATCATTCGACCAGTGAATGGTGAATGAATATTCTGCATATCATCACAGACTTCGATAATGGGTGTAAGCATTCGAGCTCCTCAATTCCTAAGATGGCGACATTCTATATGTGATTGTTCACATGCACGCTTTATAAGCTTATGAACTTACCCATATTTCTTGAACATATTATCTAAGACTGTGGAAGTACGCTGATCACTTTGCGCCAAGTCATTTAAGAAAAAACCATGTTCGAAATGAAGTGACCCCATAAAATTAGGCATGGCTTTTAATAAACTATCAAATAACTATCCTAGATTTCCATCGAGAGCTTTCTGAACATCTGTGGTAGAAGGCGGCGACATAATGAACCTAAAATCTATACGTCTATTCTTAGGGTCACTAGTTGGCTCAAGATGAGCATGACCTGTCACAGGCCTATCATCACCGTAACCGCTGACACTAAATATTGGCTGGTGTTGCTTGTTCTGCATCAGCTTTAAAAGTTCAGTATCGTTCACCAACTTATTGAATGTATAGTTGGCCCGTGCAGTAGATAGATCTCGGTTGTCTGCGAACTGGTTTAGCAATGCTCCCCTGATCGGTACATTATCCGTATGTCCTTCAATGAAGACTGAGTTCAGTTTGCCTTTTGTCTCTGGAAGACAGTGCAAGTTGCTCGGCTGTTCGTCGGCGTAACAAGGGAGGATTTGAGCTAGAACGTTGGAGACAGTCTGTAAGCGCTCAAGATAAGTGTTATTTAGCGTAGCCTTACCCGTTGGAAAGAGAATCGCGTCTTCACCAAGGCGCATCACGCCATGCTCCATATCCATGTCTACCACCAACCCATGCTTCTGAAGAGTACTTTCGATGGTATTGAGTAAAGCAACACGTGTTTGCGAGTTTTCTACTATCCCAGAAAGATAGCCCCTAGCAGCGTTTCTTTCGGAAATGAGCTTATCGTTCTGCTCTTCTAACTGTGCTTGAAGTACCTGAGACGCAGCTTCTTTCTTTAGTAACTCTGCGTTCTTTTGTTCTAGACTGACTCGCATCTTGTTAGCTTGTTGTTCTTTTTCAACGAGCTTTGCTTCTCTACTTTTGAGTTTTGCAATGTTGGCTTGATATTCATTCTCTTTACGCAAACTGTCTTCGTTTGCTGACATCAAAGAAATCATAAAAACAGCGAGCAATATAATGAATACAAAAATCAAACCTGACATGATGTCTGAGACAGAAAGAATATAGCTTCCATCGTCTGAGTACTTTTTACTTGCCACGTTACTTCACCATGTAGTCAGCACGTTTAGGTGCAAACTTTGTCGCATTCTTTAGCATGTATGAAGCTCGATACTGCCACAGACCGGTTTTACTCAAATGAATACCTAGGTTGAACTTGAGTTCTGGCAACAAGGAAACAACCTCATTAAAGCTGGTTACTTTAGTACCTAACTCAGCGATAAAACATGCTTCAGCTTGAGTTGAATAAGCAACAACAGCATTCCCAACTTGCATTATCAAATAGATATCATTATTACTGATCTCGCTTAATACTATACTTTGAGGGATGTAACGACCAAGCTCTGACCATGTCTCTGATGAGCAATAAATATCAATGTTTGAAACAAGCCCTTGTTTAACGTAGACGCGGAAGAAATGGTTCACCCAATGGAAATTAGGTGAATCAACAAACTCACCTGTTAAGTTACTGAAGAGTTCAAATTTTTCATCTATCCACGCTAGGTGCTGAGCTTCTAGAGCTCCAACAAAGCTACTAATATCTTTATCTAAGATTCCTTGATGATTGGATGCAAAACGCCTAGCTCTACTAGAACCAAGTTTGACATCTAATGAGAGATTGAAGATGTCAGAGGCTAGTTCTGGTAGTTTCGTCGATAACCTAGACTGGGTAAGATTGTTAATATTAGTTAAAAGCACATCACAACTAATGACATCATTGCGCGACTTAAAAACCGTATAAGCTTGTGGCCAGAAATTTTCAACTTCCAGTACATTACCCATAGCAGCTCGCTTCGAGGGTTCTAAAACACATAAATGCGCCATAACCCTTTGACCGTAAAGAGAAACATTCTTGGTATTTAATTTATTTTGCTGAGTTAAGTGCTCTGTGTGCTTAAAACCTATGCGCAACTCGTCATCCGTTGGTGCCCAAGATTGATTAATTAATTGTGTATGTATATGCCTCGAAGCATTTGCTAATGACGATGCTACACTGAACTTATTCATTAGAGGTTTCCCTCAATTGCATTCTGAGCTTCAGTTACAGTTGGTGGAGTCATAATAAACCTGAAGTCAATGCGTCGGTTTATAGGATCATTTTTAGGGTACGGATGTGCATGTCCTGGAACAGGCCTGCCTTCACCATAGCCACTCACACTAATTACAGGTTGAGCATTGGTGTTTAACATTGAAGCTAGCAGTGGTTGACTGTTAGTGACTTCACGATAAGTAAACATGGCTCTATCCGCGGATAGCTCCCAGTTATCCTTATACTTTTTAGCAAGTCGCCCTCCAATTGGGACATTATCCGTGTGCCCTTCAATAAAAACTGAGTCGATCTTTCCTTGGGTATCAGCTAGGCACTTTCCATTATCAGGTTGATTGCTACCATAACAAGGTAGAATCTCTGCTAGTACTTGCGCCACAACCTCCAAGCGCTCTAACTGCTCCCCACGTAAATCAGCCGACCCCGTTGTAAATCGTACAGCATTCTCATTTAAACGAAGTACACCATGCTCCGCATCGATATCTACCTCGATGCTGCGTTTAGCTAGAGCATCTTGAATATCAGTCAGCATAGCACCACGCATACGATTGTTTTCTTCAAATCTACTCAAAATCTGAGTTAACTCTTGCATTTTCTCTTCGTGTTCTCTCGATGCAATCAAGAAGTCGATAACGAAAATTGCAAGGGTAATAATGAAGATAAACATTAAACCGGACATGATGTCTGAAACAGACATCATGTAACTTGAGTCCTCACTTTGCCTTTTCAGTCTCACGCTTGAGCTACCTTCTTATACTCGGTACTCGAAAGGTCGTTTACTAATGCACCAATCTCATTCGCGGCTTCCATTAGGTTATTTGCAACATCTGCAGACTTACTATCCATGTTCAGTAGCTGCTTGTTCGCGTGAGTAGCATATTGCTCTAAGCCTTGGTTGAGTTGTTCAAAAGACTGGTTCAGAGAAGCTTCAAACTGAGTGGCAAAGCCAGCTTGCGAAGCAACAAGTGAATTCAATTGCTCGGCAGCCTTAGAGATAGCTTGGTTTGATTGAGCTGTAGTCATTACACTCACTTGAGCGTGCTCTACCAAGCCTTGGAACTGCTTAAGGGTGTTACTTGTTTGTTGATTAGCCTCAACGAACTGATGTGATGCAGAATCTAGATTAGTCATCACTTGGTTGAATCCTTCCAAGCAGTTCATCGAGCTTGAATTCAGCTGGTTGACCACTTGAACATTGCCAACAAGTTCAGCATTCATCTTCTTGAAGCTATCGACTACATACGGAAGTTGAGCTATCGAATCTGCTACAGCAGATTCTGCAGTGCGCATCTGCTGAGCTAAATTAGAAACTTGCTCACTCAGGCTTTCGGCTACCTGCTGTAACATCAGTGGCAACATTTCACTGGTCAATGTCTGATATTGCTGCAATGAACTATTCATGTGTTCAGACGTTAGCTGAGCCAACTGGTGCGGGATATTCGCAAACTCAACTGACGTTTGGCGCATCGTGGTTGTGTAGTTTTCAGAAACCTCAATAACTTTAGCTTGAACAGTGTCTGTCATCGCTGAAACTACGTTTTCTACGTGAGTAATCACTTCTTGTTCACGAGACGACATCTCTTCAACTGAAGTCGATAGCTGTTGAGTTAAGCTTTGAACTGAGGCCTCTAGATTCGAGGTCAATTTTGAAGTGGTTTCCCAAGTCTTGTCTTGCGCTTCCGAGAAACGCTCTATATTAGACAGTAGCCCAGTATTCATCTCCTGTAGGACAATACCCATCTGCTTGATCTCTGTGCCAGCAGTCTTCAGTAAGGATTCTCGGAATTCACGAGATACACGGCTAATGGTTTCGTCGGTGATTCGTTGTTGGTCTACTTGGAAATCAGTCAGTGCTTTTGTCTGAGCTTCAGTCGCTTCAAGTTGCATTGCAGCCAACTTATCAGAATCAATCACTTCAACATGTGAAGCTAGGTAGTCACTAAAGTCTTTAACTGTGACTTCTAATTTATGGAAACGCGATTTCTCATACCAAGAGAAAATCATAGAGCAGATAATACCCACTACAGAGGTGGTAAATGCAATACTAGCACCAGATAGAAGTGGATTTAACGAAGCTTTAGCCGATTCAATATCTGATGAACTTAAGCCTACAGAAGCCTCACTAATACCTATCATCAAACCAACGAAGGTAAACAATAAACCTGCGCCCGTCAGCATGTTTGGGATCGCGGTGTATTGTCGAACATTCACATGAGGCTCAACAACCGTTTCCATATTGAACACTGAGTTTACCTGTACTGTATTTCTCAGCACTGGCGCTTGACCCGGCTTACGAGTGTAGTGAGTATCCGGAAGCTGCATACTTCTGCAATAAGATCTCCACGATGGTGCTAAATACTTTACTTTTTGAATCAGCGAATGAATCTTGTCGTAATTTTGATATGCAATAGATGCTGAATTAGGTATCCAATCCTGTTCCACTTCATTACCTTCGTCATCGTCATCAACCTGATGCTTTAGCTTACCAAGTTCGCTAATTGCCTGATTAAGTTGTTTAATCAGTTTTCCAGTCGCACCATGCAACGTAAATGCAGCCACTAGCGCACCAATGATGATCAATGCACTAAAGATAACCGTTAAAGGATCTTGAAGAATTGTGGTCATTAAAATCTTTTTCCTGTTTTGAAGTAGGTCGCTTTGTCATAAACGTTGTGATAACGCCTATCTAAATCATTATTTACTTTTAATTGCTGGTCAGCCTTCAATGGTTGTAACCAATATGAAGGGGCTTTTTTACCTAGTTTCACACCCTTACCATCTAGGAATCGAGCAATACGATGTTGGTAATAGCTAAGGTGGTCTAAAACCCAATCAGGTTCTAAGGTGCTAATATTTTCTGCATCTATATATTCACTTTCGAATAAGACTCTTTCTATTTCGTCACTTCGCAGGAATATGCCTAGATCAAAATGGGAGCCTATAAAACGTTCGACGATAAAATAATTTCCTACATCAAAGATGCAAATCTCACTCTGATCATTCAATGGGGAGCTTGTCATTGTTTGGACTCTTAGTTCATCTAAATCTACTTTGTCCTTAAGTAGTGACCATGAACGATTAGTCAAAAAGAAGCGAACCCTTTTGAATTCATCGGTATAGTTTGACCAAAACATTATCCTACTTTGTAAGTTCCGAACTTGTCGCTCATTCAACGAATCATCGTTACTTGTTTCTATCAATAATTTAAAGAGATTTGAAACAGACTTATACTCAGTAACATTGAATAAACTCTTAAGCTTTAACTGAGACTCTTTAGAAAGCCGATACCAAAGCGTATTTTTTGAATCCGGCAAGCAATGGCTTTTTATCCATTTTTCAAATGGTGACTCTGCTGTTATCAGAGAAACCTTAGTCAACAGCCTCTCTAACTGTTCAATAGTTTGATCTTGTTCTACTAAGTCTTGACAGCTTCGCCACCAAGTCAGTTGAGCTGTACTAGGATTTTGTGGCAATGCACACTCAGCTGCATCAGCAATATGGGTTACGTGCGATCCTTTTGATTCCATTTTTAATGATTTAAAGAAGGTAACAATACTCTTGCCATTGGCAAGTATGGCTTTAGCACCTAATTCAAACTGGCGATTAATCAAGTAGCGTGTAATTTCTACCTGCTGTTTCGTCGTTCTAGAAAAATGTCTTGGTAGTACTCTAGGGAAATCACACAACAAGACTTTAGCCATTGAGACATAGTCACGTGCGATGCCGGAGATTAGATTAAGGCTAAGTTTAGAAAATCGAGATTCATCTTGTTGAATTGCCTCCCAAACTATCGCAACAACACCTTGCCTAACCCTTTCATCTAAAGACTCATACTGCGATTCAGATCGCAGTAAAATAAGCCACTCTAGTTCTGAGAGCTTTCCTGACTCCTTCAGCTTCGTTGCTAACGTCGTGATTTTCTTATCGGCTAAAAATAAGGTATCTGTATCTCGCTTCGCCATTGAGTTCGTGGTGTCATCTATTAACTCAGCCAGTTTGGTAAACTTTGGTAGCACAGGCTCAATAAACCATGATGTTGACTTCATATTACTTGCCCATCAACTCCGTAAGATCACGACTCTTAAACTCGAACCTGAACACTACTTCCCTATTTTTGTATGCAGGTCGTTTTGGTTCAGCATCTAGGTTTCCTCGAGCAGCAGGAAGAATCTTGTCCATAAACTGTCCTTTATAAGGAAAGATCATCTGTTCAATATAACTCGTTACTGCCTCAGCTCGATTAAGACTGAGAGACAATGCTCTTCCCTCTCCTTCACCTATATCCGCATTTCCTTCGATAACAAGGTGTAATACTTCTTTAGATGTGCTCTCATTGAGAAATATAGCTTGGCTATAAATTGGTATTAACTTCTTAAGAAATAACTTCGATGGCGCATTTATCGATGAACTATTGTCCCCGAAATTCAAGCCCTCAGTTAACGATAGTGAGCCTGTTTGCAAATCAACTTTTGACTGTATTCCAGCCTTATCTAGTCCTTTTTGAATCTCTTCAATAATGACAATACGATTACTTTTAGATTGCTCTTGATACTTATAAAGTTGTGCCAAGGTGACAATCAAGAACAAAGCAAATACCATCAACAAGCCTGCCATTAGATCACCTATGGATAACCAAGTACCTGTTTCGTCTATTTGTTCTTCTTCATGTTGTTCTATAAATGTATTCATTAGACAACCAACGCTTTTTCTTCTCTAAGCGATGCTTTTTCTTGCTGCGCTTCTACTATAACAGTACTCATAAGTTCAGCCACATAACCCAATTTGTTGTAGATACTCGTAGATGCAGCATCAAATGACGCAAAGTACTCTTCAGTTGACTTGTTAGCACGCATAAAGTAATCATCCATTTCTGGGCGCATTTGGGATGCGACCAATGAAAACTGTTTCGATGCTTCACTAAATGACTTACCTAAATCTGCAACTTGACGACCAATTGACTGCTGAACCAATTGAATCTCACTTGTCCAACTGGCCTTTTCTAGCCCTATAGCTTTTGCCATTGATTGAACTCGCTCTGCCGCATCAGCCAATTGTTCATGCTGCTTATCAAGCTCTAAGAACAACGCCTTACGTTTCTGGTACTCATCTTCAAATGCATCTTTGAAGTTTTCTACAACCTCATTTAGGCCACTCTTCTGCTCATTCAGAGACTCGTCTAACAATCTATTTTGTTCGGTAAAATAATGAGTAAGATTTTTTTGATAATCTTCTCTAAAGCGCTCTAGTTCACCCTGAATAGTTGAAGACATATTTAGAACTTTAGTATCAATATCACCTAAACCCGTCTCCAACTCTTGCCTTGCATTCATCATAAGTGACGCAGATTCCACACCTACACTTTTCAGCGTATTTGCTTGCTCATCAAACATAGACTTTGAATCAGCGATAATCGTTGAGAATGATTCCGTTTGTTGCTTAATCGACTTATTGCCAAGCTCGACAATTCCCTTAACTTCTTCAGAAATATCTGAAAGGGCCTTTGTACTATTGTCGGCAAACTCATTTAATGAGCGATCCATTGAGCTTGCAAATGCACCTAGCTTAATAAGAGTTTGTTTTTCAAAGTTAACAACTGTCTCTGTTGCCTTTGACATTTCTTGGACTGAATTGACCACATTTTGATTTAGCTCATCGGTTACATCAGCAAAGCGTGAAACCACTTTGTTAGTATCGCTCAGCTCATCAGTAACCGGTTTAACTACCTCTTCACCCATTTTCTCTACAAGATGCTCGAATTCATTCATTCTTGATTTAGAAAGATCTTCTATGCCAGCGACAGTAGATGCCGAGTGCATATTGATCTCTTCTAGCTTGGCAAAAATTGGCGTTGAAATGACTTCTGCGAGAGCTTGGCGTAACTGAGTATCAGACGATTGAGCTATCAGCAATTCATTAGTATTTGCGACACTCTGAGCAATATTGGTCGAAGAAGAATTAAGAGCTGATAGGTTCTGAAGAATAGGTTTTTGCAATTCTTGCTGTAATGCATCGATTAGCTGAGCTTGAGTCAGCGGCTCATTATTCTGTTGAGTTAGTGATCCTAGCACTTCCGAGATGGCAAACATTGCTGTGTTTATCTGCGAAGACTCTTGAGCCACTTGACCTATAGCTGAAACTGTTGGATTTGTTACTTTCGTTTCCAAGTTGTTTTCTAGAATATCTGGAGTAACTTGGTTCTCGACTAATGTGTCAAGTCCCGACAGTCTATTAGTAATATTGGATAAGTCTTCACGCAATGGTTGGGTAACACTTGTTTCGATTGCTGTGCCAATATGCTGAGCAAGTGATTGTCCTAATAAGTCTTCATTATGCTTTAGAGATGAAACTATAGAAATGAGGTCTTTATGCAGTATTGAGATACTCTGTTCTAATGCTTTAGCATTTTGACCGGAGAATTGTTCATATTCCTCACTAGTAAGCGCTGAAGGTTTCGCAACGAGCGATTGTAGTGAGTCAACCAGACTTGAAAAGTCTGCTAATTCATTTTTGCTTTCTTTCTGATGTTCAACTAGTTGGTTCAACAAGTCACTTCCAGAAAGCAGCTTAGAGCTATTTTGAATTTGACGAAGCACCTTCTCACGCTTCTTAGCTTGAGACGCAATCAATATGGACAATATTGCCATAAATATAAAGCTCGCTCCCATACCTGCTATCGAGGTTTGAAAAGCTGTACCTAAGCCCTCAATTAATCCCATAGCCTTTGATACTAACTGTTCAGAATTAGCGCCAATGCCATCTAAAGAGCCTAAGCCAATGGTGATACCAAAAAAGGTACCTAAAATACCTATGGTAGTTAGAATTGCGGGTACTGATTTGAATGCTGCGCTACTAAAAGACGGTACCATTACATCTGCTGGACGTAATAATAATACCGTAGAGCCCTCAAACGACACTTTCTTCGTATTTTTACTGGTATGTGTCGCACATGATTGACTTGCCAACGCTTGAGCTTCTTCGCTTAGCCTGTCGATTGGAGAGTCTTTACTGGAGCTTATTTCTTCAAACGCAGCTAAAGTTTGACCGATAGTATACGCGTATTTTGCTCTAGCACTTCCGAGCCTAAATAGGCACCAAACCAATACTAAAGCGGTAAATGTGATAAAAGCAATATTAATTAGAGGCATAGTTCATTCTTTGGTTGTGTTGCACTTCGAAATTCAGATTCCGTCAAAAGCTTTTGCAATAAATATTTAGGTATATGTTCGGCATTCCATTTAACGTCACCGTCAGAGGAAAGGACTGTGCGATCCCCAAACCTGACACTATAAGTATTGCCATCTGGATGGTTTTCTAAATCAGCTTTAAACCAAACCACTTTTGGGTAGGTTCTATAAAATTCTACTTGCCAAGCTGATTTTTGTTCTTGTAACTGTTTTGCAATATGCTGATTAATATACGGTTCACTATCGTTTCCTGCAGTTTTCCAAGCCCGATTTATCACTGTTATTCGTTGTACAAAATCGTTTAATGTCATCTACATCTCGTTAAAGTTAGAGGAAAGCTGTCGAATACAACCAGCAATATTAACTTACCATGCGACCAAATTAATTGTGCCACTACAGATCAATTAATTGCAATCTGCCATATTCAAAATAAATGTATCTTACTAATTCAATTACTTACATCCATTTCATTGTTATAAATGAAATAAAGACTCAACTATCATTTTGATAGAGTGATGATTTAATAAAGAAACGTATAGATAAACCATTGTACAACCTCTTTATTAAATTCAGAAGATACTAATATTAAAACTTCCGTATTTTATTTTATGTAAATAAAACAAGATACTCTTGGTACTACAACACATCACCCCAAAATAAAATTAACTTAATTTAAACACATTTAACCCAATAAAACACAAACACCTATCTCTAGTCATGATTTAACCATCAAATAACAATACCTGTTATCTAATTTTGCAGGAACTTAAATTTTTTGATAGTTACTTTCCTCACACTACACGGTTCACTATACGACGAAGTATTTGCTATTCAATATCGTAAATTATAACCATTTTTAGCCAACAAATGGAATATAAGGTATTCCAAAATTAATCTAACTACACGAGTAACTATAAAAATAAAATATCATATAAGCTGACAGATTATTCATTTATGCGCATATAATTACAGAAATGATTACCTCATCGTATCGCTAATATTGGTAGCCAAGCAGTAATCTAATTTTAATATTATAAATTACGCACGTTTTAATCCTAACCATCTAGCAAATGGTCATAATTCAACATCCACATTCAAACATTTCGTTGTTGACATTTTCGTCCCCACAGGAAACTGTCAGCTCTCGAATACAAAAAAAAGAGCCGCTTACGCGACTCTTCCCAATTCAAAATTTCCCCGAATTATCTAAGACTCACTCTTTCCCAAACACATTATTCTCTTGCTCTTGCACGCGAATAAACGTAGTACGCTTAGTCAATTCCTTCAGCTTCGCTGCACCCACATAAGTACATGTAGAGCGCACACCGCCTAGGATGTCTGAGATAGTGTGGTGAACACTGCCACGGAATGGTAATAGTACGGTTTTACCTTCTGCTGCGCGGTATTTTGCGACGCCGCCAGAGTGTTTCGCCATGGCTGATTCTGATGACATGCCGTAGAACTTCATGTATTGCTTGCCGTCTTTTTCTATGGCTTCGCCGCCTGATTCTTCGTGGCCGGCTAGCATGCCACCTAGCATGACGAAGTCTGCGCCGCCGCCGAAGGCTTTTGATACGTCTCCGGCGCAGGCACAGCCGCCATCGCCGATGATCATGCCGCCAAGGCCATGGGCTGAGTCGCCACATTCGATGATGGCTGAAAGTTGTGGGTAGCCTACGCCAGTTTTAACGCGAGTGGTACATACGCTGCCTGGGCCGATGCCGACTTTTACGATGTCTGCGCCAGCAAGGATTAGCTCTTCACACATGTCGCCGGTGACAACGTTGCCTGCTGAAATGACTTTGGTTGGGAATTCGGCGCGCACTTTTTCTACGTATTCGACAAGGTGTTCTGAGTAGCCGTTGGCGATATCAACACAGATGAAAATCAGCTCTTCTGACAGTGCCATGATTTGTTTGGTTTTCTCAAACTCTGCTTCTGAAGTGCCAGTTGATACAAACACATTTTTTAGTGTTTTGCTGTCTGCATTTTTAACGAAGTCTGCCCACTGCTCTACTGTGTAGTGTTTGTGTACGGCGGTCATTACGTCGTGTTCGGCTAATGCGGCGGCCATTTCGAACGTTGCAACAGAATCCATGTTGGCGGCGATAACAGGTACACCAGACCATTGACGACCACTATGCTTGAATGTAAAATCGCGGGTTAAATTTACTTGGGAACGACTTTTTAGTGTTGAGCGCTTAGGGCGAAACAGTACATCTTTAAAGCCTAACTTAAGTTCTTGTTCGATACGCATTGTGCATTTCCTTGATTCTTATAAATGACGTGCCAATTACAATGCAGGTCGTGCTTTGGCAGAAGCGTTGACCATTCTTCGGACACAAAAAAACCGGAGCGTTGGCAGACGCTCCGGTTTTCAGCATTATAGGTTCAGATTAAATTGTCGCAAGACTGATTTTTTGTTTTTATTTGTGCTACTATTTTGAAACTTGCAAATCTGCGCCCTTCCTAATTTCGTTTATTCTTTTAAATCAATAACCTATATTCCTAAACTTATTTCCAGATACTTTTAGTTACATTATGCGCTCTGTTATAGCGTGATCCGAATCACTAAAGTGAAGTAAAAGCCGCATTTTCCTTATTAAAATTGCACGTTTTATGGCTGATTTTTCTACTTATTTTGCTACTTTTCTTAAATTTCTGATGTTAATTCTAATTTTGGTTTATTAACGTACGAATTTCAGGCAATAAATCTGACGCAAGCATCCCTATGGTCCCCTCTTTTTTAGCCTTATTATCCGCCGCTGTAGAATGTAGCCATGCACCTAAACACGCTGCTTGCATCGGCTTTAGCCCTTGGCACACTAACCCAGCAATAACGCCCGTTAATACATCTCCCATGCCGCCAGTCGCCATGCCTGAGTTACCCGCAGTAATCACCTGCGTACTTTGTCCATCACATATTAATGTGCCCGCGCCTTTAAGAAGAACCACGCATTGATATTTTGCCTGTAGCTGATTAACCGCCGCGTATCGATCTTTTTCTATGTCAGTAACGGTAACGCCCAATAAACGCGCCGCTTCACCAGGGTGTGGCGTTAAAACACAATCATGTAAGTCAAATTGTTCGGTGCTACTGGCTAGCAAGTTAAGTCCATCAGCATCAATGATTTTAGGTTTGTTTTGTGCCATCGCCCAATTAAATAAGGTCTTTGCCCAAAGGTCTGTCCCTAATCCTGGGCCAATGGCTATCACGCTGCTACTCGCAAGTGCGCTATGGCTAACCAGTTCGTCTATTTCATGCTGGTTTTGATTTGTAATGGCCATCGCCATGATCTCGGGCTGACGTACCAATAAAGGCATAATGGAATCGGCATGGGTCATCACGTTAATTAAGCCTGCTCCAGTTCGAGCGCAGGCTTGCGCGGCCATAATAATAGCGCCGCTCATTCCTTGATTGCCTCCGACTAACAAAGCGCGACCGCAGTTACCTTTGTGAGCAGATGCTTCCCTTTGTGGAATAAGTGTCAGTGCTTGAGGCTTTGCAAAAATGTTCGTGTGGCTTGACTCTAAATGGGAAAATTGAGGCGAAATACCTAGGTCAGCTACGTATAAATTGCCGACTACATTGCGCGCCTTGCCGGTTACTAATCCAAGTTTATTGCCGACAAAGGTAATGGTTTCAGTCGCTTTTATTGCACTACCTAAGATCTCACCGGTATTGGCCTGTAGCCCTGAAGGAATATCTAAACTCAATATAGGGACGTTAAGCGCGTTGATGCGGGTGATATCGAAGGCGAGGTTATCCCTGACCTTATTGACAAGACCAGTACCGAGCAAACCATCCACAATAAGATCGTATTTGTCATTACTTTCGATGGTGTTAAGAATACTTTGGTTGTGCAAAGACCACTTCTGTTTTGCTTGATAAGCGTCAGATTGAGTGTCGGGGTTTTTGCAAGTGCAATAAGTTGGCTGAAAAACATCAACCTCATAGCCCGACTCTAACGCTAAGCGCGCCACAACAAAGCCGTCTCCGCCGTTATTGCCAGAGCCGCAACACACCAATATTTTACCTAAATCGGGAAGCATCACCTGCACACGTTCAAACGCGGCTTGCCCTGCACGTTCCATCAATTCGTACAGCGTTATTCCAGCAAGCTCTGCCGCGCTAGCTTCGCTTCGTTTGATTTGCTCGGCAGAATATAAAGTATTGATGCTCATTAGTTGCCTCGTTTTACAATGGCGATAACTAATAATACCAATCTCTGCAATTAAGTGATCAAAAAACCGCTATAGCCTATTAAGCGATAGCGGTTTTAAAAAATGGTGGCTTATATTGTCACTGTGTCTGCAATTAAGACGTTGTTATTGTTGTCCTAGACCCAACTTACGGTTGGTACTTTTATCCTTAAAATAGAAGTAGACGTAGGTTGTTGCAATTGCAAAAAACAAATATGACAATGAGAAGATCAGCGGAGAAGTAATAAGGCCAGCTTTAACCCCCATAATGGTAGACACCACCGTTATGGTCAGTTTGCATAACATCCCCATCAACAACAAAAATACCGCCAGTTGTGGCCAGCGCGATGAACGAAATGCCAACCAAAAACAGACGCCCACTGCTAAAGACGCAGTGCTCAATCCATATAAAAATGATGTTAAGTGTTCAGCAGAAGCGGCACCCGCCGAAACAGAAATAAAGAGTAGTAAAAATATTTTCATTTAGACCTCACTAAAGCTGCGCAAAGTGACCTTTCATAATTGGAATCTAAGTTTTCATCGCATTTTGACGCAAATACGTACGATTGCAATCGTTAATTTCGATTCAAAACTCATACAACTCGTTGAAAACTACGTTATTTTTACAACTTATTAACATGGTAACATTGTTGTAAATCAAGAAATCATTGTTTTTACTTAAAACACCTGAAAACCCTATATAAATCACATCGATTGTTAACAAATGGTTGCAAAAAACTATTTTTTATAAATGTTTCCTACCTCACATTTGGGGTGAAACTCAAGTCTGCAAGTAAACGATTGCTTGATAAAACGTAAGCAAATCTTTCAGAATTCACGTGAATCACAACCGCAACAAACACAACGGAAAATTATTTTCCATTTTTGGTAAAAAGGGATTTAAATCAAAAATAACTTGTGTACAATTCGCGCAACTTATACTTAGAAATGTTGATGAAACTAAAATATTTTTGAACATTTCGAGTCGCTAACCTAACTTACCTAGCCCTAATGGCACTGAGAAAAAACGATGAAAAAGATCGATAAAGCGATGCGTATCCTCCTAGCAGGATTCTGTATCAACCTTTGTTTAGGCATCCTTTATGCTTGGAGTATTTTCAACAAAGCTCTAGTTACCGATCACGGTTGGAACGCAGCAGATGCATCACAACCTTATGCCATTGCTACGATAACTTTCTCTATCGCTCTTTTAGTTGCAGGTATTTTGCAAGATAAAATGGGCCCAAGAACGATTCTAATGCTTGGCGCAACGCTTACTGGTTTAGGTATGATGGCTTCAAGCTTTGCTACTACCCCAGCAATGCTAAGCATGACCTTTGGTGTGGTTGCAGGTGCAGGCATCGGCTTTGGTTATGCGTGTCTTTCGCCAGCTGCAATGAAGTGGTTCCACTCATCGAAAAAAGGCTTAGTGAATGGCTTAATTGCGGCAGGGTTTGGTCTTGCTGCGGTTTATCTTGCGCCTCTTACATCGGCTCTTATTACCAATTACGGCATCGACCAGAGCTTTCTAATTTTAGGTATTGCAGTACTTGTTATCGCGGTACCTCTCGCGGCGACTATTACCAACCCACCTGCGGACTATGTGCCACAAGCGCCTAAAGTAAAAGCGGGTAAAGCCCCTATCGCAGTTAAGCAGAATAGTGATATTTCATGGAAAGTGATGCTGAAAACGCCGCAGTTTTACTCACTGTGGATCATGTACGCATTTGCTTCTGCAACTGGCCTTATGATCATTGGTAATATCACCACTATCGCTAGCGTGCAAGCTAACCTGCCTAATGCGGTTTACCTAGCCTCTATCTTGGCTATCTTTAACTCTGGCGGTCGTATTGGCGCGGGCATTTTATCTGACAAGATTGGCGGTCTACGCACTCTATTTATCGCTTTTGCACTGCAAGGCATCAACATGGCTTTGTTTGCGACCTTCAAATCAGAAGCGGCTCTTATTTTAGGCACCGCAATTGCGGCAGTTGGCTACGGTACACTGCTTGCGGTATTCCCATCGATTACGGCGGAATATTATGGTCTGAAAAACTACGGTACTAACTATGGCGTATTGTACACAGCATGGGGTATTGGCGGTGCGATTGGCGCGGCGGTTGTCGGCTTCTCTATGACTCATGGCGAAGGTTACACTATTGCTTACACCATCTCTGCGGTAATGATGGCAATCTGTGTGGCGCTGTCTCTGGTTACTCGCCCTATTTCTGAAGAGAAATCTTTGCAACTTGCTACGGCTTAAGCCCACGCCTGCATTGCACATTTGAATTGATAGGCTCGCTTTGGCGGGCCTATTTTATTTTAGGCGTTTATATTCCCCTTAAATAACCGACAATCAGTACTCACTTCTCTGTTAAACCTTCCCTGCCTCAATTAATTTTCAGCAACGCAAAGATTGATACTCTTCACAAACAAACGGTGCATTTGGTTGCGTACATTGATCACGATCAAACATACGTTCATTAAACGTAAGTATGTGATTTCAATCTATAAAAAACTTCTAAATATGCGCCATAGTAAACACAGTAAATCGTTGCAATTCTTCAAGGAGTGAAGATGGAAGTTATTATTTATAATTGCAATAAGGGCGATGAGATAGAAAGATTTCAATTATCTCCCTATAAAATGGAAATGTTTTTGGAGCAAATGCATTGCGAAAGTCAGTGTGATATTTGCGACAACGGTGTATTGATTGAGCTTTATTATGCCGGCCGATTAACTGTAGCCAAAAGAACTCGCTTTACTGATTCGTTAAAGCGTACCCTTGAAGCCAGTAAAGAAGCTTTTGCTTAATATTGGTATAAATAGATAGAAGGGGTTTAACTCAGGGTGAGATCGTGAACGATTTTTAGCCACTCAGAACGATCGATTTGACGATCACATTTAGCTGTGATCATATACTCTCTTTTTTGGGAGATAGTGATGCACGACGCCTTTACAAAGCACTTCAGCACGTTGAAAGACCCAAGGCAATCAGCAAAGGTGAGTTACCCACTTTTTGATGTCCTATTCTTAACTGTTTGCGCCGTTATCACTGGTGCAGAAGGCTGGGAAGATATAGAGGACTTTGGTCGTGCTCATCTCGGATGGTTACAAGATAAAGGGCTATTTAAAGAAGGTTTGCCTGTGCATGATACGATAGCTCGTGTGATTTCACGCCTCGATGCTAAGCAGTTTCAAGAGTGCTTCACGCGCTGGGTTAACAGTCTTTGTGAAGCGACTGAAGGTCGGTTTATAGCCATTGATGGTAAAGCTCTAAGAAGCTCATATGACCGAAGCTCAAGGCAATCAACTATACATATGGTGAGTGCGTTTTGTGCTCAGAATAAACTGGTACTCGGTCAGGTAAAAACCGACGTAAAGTCAAATGAAATCACGGCGATACCAGAGCTACTTAAGCTATTAGATATAAAGGGTTGCCTCATTTCCATAGATGCAATTGCCTGCCAGAAGAGTATCGCAGAAGCGATAGTTAAAGACGGCGGTGACTATTTGCTCGCTGTAAAAGGCAATCAAGAAAAGCTTTTTGAGGCCGTAAAGTCAGAGCTAAAGAGCGCTGATGGTGAGGTGGTCAAGTCCAAAACCGAGACGAAACATGGTCGGGTAGAGGTGCGAGAATATCGAGTTTTACCTGCGCCAAAATCCAAGCCATTTTGTGATTGGCCTAGCATCAACTGCATCGGTGAAGCTATGAGTTTTAGGTACGATAAGTCGGGCAAGAAATGTTCTTTGGAGTACAGATACTACATCAGTTCTAGAGCATTGAGTGCGCAGGATTTTGCGATTGGTGTTAGAGAGCATTGGGGAATAGAAAATAGTCTTCACTGGGTACTAGACACAGCATTTAGTGAGGATGCTTGTCAGATCTACCGTGACAATGCTGCCGAAGTACTTGCTGCTATTCGCCATATGGCAATTAATATGCTGCGGAATGAGACCACAAGAAAAGCGAGTATTCGAAGAAAGACTAAAATGGCTGCGATGGAAATCGAGTATCTGGAACAAATTTTAGTTGGTAATTTGAGCACTGATTAAAAGTCGAACACTCATGCTCTCACCCTGGGGTTTAACTCCCTTCTATGATGTTTGGTGATTATTTAAAGTCGAATTTAACGTATATTAGTTAAGAATTTATCCTTACTGCCAATACCGCATCATCACCCTTTAACTTCAAGATTCAGAATATATTTGGATAGCTTCAATAGCATTATCAGCAAAGACAACACCTCTTTCTTTAAAGCCTTTCGCTTTCGCTCTGTCTATATTATCCGGCGTACCTGCTTTACTCACATCAAAGGCTATAATATCTTCACCGTTCACCATGATTTGATACTGATATCCTGATTCTTCTTGATGACCAGAGTCGCTATCTGCGTTCATCGAATTAAGTTTTGAACCACAATGCTTACACAACAGTGCTTCGGCTTTCACAAGTTCGGCGCACATCGGACACTTGCGCAAATCACCACTGCCAATCGCTTTTTCTTCAACTTTACTTTGAATAGGAGAAGCAATCAAAGCACCAATAAAACCAATAATTGGCGATAGCAACACCGCCAACAAAAAGAAACCAAACCCCGAACGCCCTTTACTAGACGCATACACACCACAAAAAATAGAAAGAACAAACCATCCAATAACCGTAAACACAGTACAACTCTCATAAATAGTTAATTGAAATCCAATTCTATCAAAACAAGCGGGGTCAGGTCTTGAAATTTGCAGGTGCCGTTGGTTCTATCTTTTTGTACTTAGCACTTCCCGTTGCACTTTATTGTGACGATCATCAAATATGAGAACATAGCTTCAACGCCTCCCATGCTCTTGGTTTCATTTATAATTCAGCGCATATTACCAGCCTAAATTATTCCTTTCCGTAGATGGGTATTCTCACAACGGATTAAAGATCACTGGGGTATATGAAGTGCTACTTAGGCTAAATTCACTATTTATGGAGTGTTCATGAATCTATTCAAGACAACGGCTATTGTATCAAGTCTATTAATGTTGAGTGCGTGTAATAGCAATAATGATATTAACGCTGATAAACTTGTTCCTAAATTATCGGCTAATGAGAAAAGCCAATTAAATAATTATATCGATACACAAAATGGTTTTGAGTTTAGTCATAACTCCCCTTTATATAATGCATTGGATAGCCTGTACGCTCTTTCAACACAAAGCAAAATCACACTACAAGACATTAACCCTGGTAGCACTCAAGGTCTTACCATGACCCTTAAGCCTGGTGCATTTGCCAAGCTACCGGAAAAAGGTAGCCAAACCAGTCTTACTTTTGATGCATCACGCGCCGTGACCTTATCGGCAACAGGTGCAGCTACTATGCACCAAGAAGAATGGCACTGCTACGGTTCAACACCTATGACTGTTGACGTTGATCGCCAAGGTATGACAATTAACGGCACATTGACTGAGTACCAATATCAATCGGGCTGTAAAGCTAGTAACACAAAGATCATCTCTTATAATTTTAAAAACGCACATCTAAATCCTAGCTTTGTCTTCGATTCTGGAAGTGTTGAAGATCTGCTTAGCCAAAAAACACTTGCTGGAAATCAGCTGTTGCTAACAAGTATAGAAAGTGGCGTTGAGCACGCCTTTGGTAAAGCATGGCTAGCACAATGGCAAGCAGGGGCGAAAAGTGCTGGAAATGACTTTTTGAAACTAGACGATGGACGTATCAAGTACCAACACATTCCTGCAAGTATGGTTGATTACAATACATTAGATAACTCAAAATTACTTGCCGGCACTGTGTTTGGTGGTCAACCGGGAAGTGGCATTGCCAGTGCTAAATGGTGTCGTATCGTGAACGTTCCACAAGGTTTAGATATAGATAGCCAGAAAGTTCAAACCATGATCGCTGTTAACTGTGCTCGTTCTGTTAAGCGATACTGTGAAGGTGAAGCAGCAGGAATGCAACCAGCAACTTCTCCTGTGGCATGGAGTGATGGTGTATACAACTTAGCAATGGTCAATACAAACGCTCAGAAAGAAAAATATGCTCAAGGTCATTTTATACTAAATAGTAAAGCACAAAATGTGTTTTCAGCAACTCCACAAAGCCCATTAGGTATTCCTTTTTCTGGTGCATTAAAAGCAGTCTACGGATACACTGATGTAAAAGACGCTAACCCAACTAGTCATACCTTTAACAACGCTGGTACAAATAGTTTCACAGGTCACCCAGGACATTGTCAAAATGAAATGGCTGATTGGGTCATGACCACTGGTCTATCATTTCAACAAGTAACCCAAAATGGCGTAACAGGCATTGACTTCTTAACCCAGAACTTTGCTAAATAACAAGAAAAGCTAAACACCTATTATTAAGCCCCAATTAGTTGATCACTGTTGGGGCTTTATTAATTTGAACCTTAATAGATAGATGCCCTTCTTCATCACTACACCTTGCCGTAAATCAACATGATATTTAATTCATGGCCTTCAATTAACAGTGATGCAAATTTCAAGACCTGACCCCGCTTTTCTCAAATCTGTGTCAAAATAAACGCCTGATGACAACATCAGACGTTCTATTTTGGTATTCAATCTTTGATCTAAACACCATCAACAAACAGCGGTGCAAATTTCAAGACCTGACCCCGCAATTAGGACAGGATTCTGGCGCGGAATTTGCGGCCTTTCATTTTGCCGTTTTCTAGTTTTTTGTGGGCGATTTTTGCGACGGATTTGTCTACTGCTACGTAGGCGCGCATGTCGAATAGGTTTATTTTGCCTACTTTTTTACCGTCAATGCCGTTACCGCCGGTTAATGCGCCTAGGATGTCGCCTGCTCTTACTTTTTGCTTTTTGCCACCTGAGATTTCAATGGTCACCATTGCTGGTTGTACTGATGAGGTGGTGCTGGTTGTTGGAAGTGACTCTGGCTTAATTTCGATGTCCATGTATTCATCGATGAGCGCTACGCGGTAGTGCTCTTTTTCGCTAAAGATGCTACATGCGACGCCTTTGCTACCTGCGCGGCCTGTACGGCCGATGCGGTGTACGTGTACTTCTGGATCGCGTGATAGCTGGTAGTTGATGACTGCATCTAGGTTTTCTACGTCTAATCCGCGAGCGGCAACGTCAGTAGCCACTAGGATAGAAACACTTTTGTTGGCAAATTGAACCAAAGTTTGATTGCGCTCTCTTTGTTCAAGATCGCCATGTAAATCAATTACGCTAAAGCCTTTGTAGTGCAACTCATCTGCGACTTCTTGTACTTCTCGCTTGGTGTTACAGAAAATAACCGCTGACTCTGGTTGGTAAGCAAGCAGAATAGTCTCTAGTGCTTGCAAGCGTTGATCGTTGTTGTCTACTTTATAAAAGTGTTGAGTAATGCTGCTTTTATCGTGGGTTGATTCCACTTTAACTAACTGTGGATCTTGCATGATACGCGAAGCGACTTGTTGAATTTTTTCAGGGAAAGTGGCACTAAATAGCAAGGTTTGGCGCTGTTTTGGCGCTTCTGCGATGATAGCGTCTAGAGCGTCTTGGAAACCCATGTCTAACATGCGATCAGCTTCGTCTAATACTAAGGTATTCAGCTCAGCTAGGTTGATGCGCCCTCTTTCTAGGTGATCCAAAATACGGCCCGGTGTCCCCACCAAAATATGAGCGCCGTGTTCAAGTGAGCCAATTTGCGGCCCCATAGGAACGCCACCACAAAGAGTCAACACTTTAATATTGTGGATGGTGCGCGCTAATCTACGGATCTCTTTCGCGACTTGGTCAGCCAGCTCGCGTGTTGGACACAATACTAAAGACTGAACACGGAATCGTTTCACATTGAGGTTAGTCAGTAAGCTCAAACCAAACGCCGCTGTTTTACCTGAACCTGTTTTACCCTGACCAATCACATCTTTACCGTTTAGCATTAGCGGCAAGCTTTGCGCTTGAATTGGGGTCATCTCGGAATACTCCATCGACGCCAAATTATCGAGCAAAGGCTGAGATAAAGGTAACTTAGAAAATTTATTGTCGCTCAAGGGAGATTCCTTTTGTAGATTAGGGGTTGGCAGGTCTTGCAAGGTTGATGACCCTAAAGGGTCGACACACTAATTGCAAGTGAAACTCGGTAACTGTGCCCAAGTTTAAAGGGTCTAGCGGTAAAGAGATACACAAGATTGCGGTTTTCTGATCTGCACAATCAACGGCGGTTGCTTATGACTATATGCAACCACTACAAATATGAGCTTCACCTAACAATAGAAAGCCATAGGTTCACAGTTGAATAAGCATATCTTTATTTCCATTTATCGCTTAAATATCAACCACACTAGAGCCGATCAAGATCACATTTTCTATTAATAATTAGAGCTAGCTCTCAATCTATTTTGGCAAAGACGAAATCTAGCTATTTTCTATTTTGCTTCGTCATAGCCCCTCTATTTCCCAGAAATACCCTTAACAATAAATACTACTTAATGACTAGTTTTCAATAGCTTACAAAGAGCCATTCACATTTAAAAACAATTTAAACCCGTTAAAATCCCTTATAAATCAAGTGGTTAATTATCATTCAATTCATCATTTCGTCATCAAAGCGTCACCGCTCATTCATATTTGAGTCATTAGACATTCATATTTCAAATCTAAATTAGCCACAAATCAAACGGGCTTGAGCTCGAATAAATAACTCCTGAGTAAGTACTCAAACTTTATAAAATAGGAAATTTCAAAATGAAAAAGGCAGCACTAACTACCGCAATTTTAGCTGTAATGGCTTCTGGTTCTGCAGCAGCAGCAACTGTATACAAAGATGATGCTTCTGAGCTAAAAATTGGCGGTCGTGCGGAAGCTCGTTTCAACATTTCTGACAACAACGAATCAGTAGATAACAGCACTTTCGAAGATAAGTCTCGTGCTCGTTTAAACATCGTTGGCAAAACTCAAATCAGCGAAGATTTTTACGGTTTTGGTAAGTATGAAGCTCAGTTTGATACTGATGCAGACATCACTAACCGTTACGTTTTCGCAGGTATCGGCACTAACATCGGCGAGTTCTCTTACGGTAAGCAAGACACAGCTCAAGTTATGCTAACTGACGTTACTGACGTAATGGCGACTTTCGGCGCAGACGCAGCTGACATCGTTTCTGGTAACAAAGACAAGCGTACTAACAACTTCCTATACGCTGGTGAGTTCGGTGGTTTTGACATCCAAGCTAACTACCTAGCAAACGACGAAAAAGACACTGACAGCTACGGCGCTGCAGCAATGTACTCTTTTGACTTCGGTCTAGCTCTTGGTCTTGGTTACGTTGCTCAAGCAAACGGCAACGATGACGACAGCCAAATCAACTTTGCAGCTGAGTACTCAATTGCAGATTTCACTCTAGGCGGTTTCTACGCACTAGGTTCTGTAGCTGACGAAGACGTAAACTCATTTGAAGTTTCTGCAGTTTACAAGCTAGACAAGTGGACATTCGCAGCAGTTTACAACTACCAAGACGTTGAAAGTGTTGACGACGCAACTGTTGATAACGCAGCTATCGAAGCAGTTTACAAGTTCAACGGCAACCTTCGCACTTACGCTGGCTACAAGTTTGAGCAAGTTGAAGGTGAAAACGACCAAATCCAAGCGGGTATCCGTTACGATTTCTAATATCGGTTAACGCCTAATCTTCTGATTAGACAAACTGAATATGCTATTGACCGAGCCATTGTGCTCGGTCTTTTTATTTGTTGCTACCCAGTCATTCATTTTGTTTTTTTACGCTAAATTACACAATGATTGAAAGGTTTTTTGATTAACTATGTTCTACTTTATTACTAGGTCTACAAAAGGAACGGTAGCATGAGCAAACCCATTAAAATCACACTGTATCGCTGGGGAGGCAGTTGGGGCCCATTTAAGGTCAATATCCCTTGCGGTGAATGTACTCTCACCAAAGACATTCTAAAAGACACCTTCGACAATGAACTTAAAGATGTGCCGATTGAGCTTGAAGTCAAAGACTGGCTATCGTATTGGTGGGAGCCATTAAAAATGGGCGCATGGCATGCTCCAATTTTAGTGGTCGAAGGTAAGGTAATAAGTCAAGGTGAAGCACTAAACCGAGGCGTGCTAGTACAATCGGTGATTGCTCAGTGGACTAAACAAGACGAGCTTAAAGGCAACATCGTTTTTGGCAAAGCCACCTGCCCTTACTGCGTCAAAGCCAAAGATTTGTTAGACAAAGCAGGGATCTCCTACACCTACCTCGATGTAGTCAAAGACAGCGCAGCTCTGTATCGCATGATCCCCGAAGTAAAGGCACATATTGGACAAAAAACGCCGGTTACTGTTCCACAAATTTGGATGGATGGGCAATATATTGGGGGCGCTGATAATCTAGAGAAATGGCTACCCAGTGAAAGCAATACTGTACTGCCGGATAATGTGGTCGATATTCCCGCGCGAACAGGCAATGATTAACCCCTGCCACTCCTAAAACAAAAAAATCCGCCACTTCAACTTTCAAGAGGCGGATTTTTCACTATGACGGTTTAATATAGCGTCTGCTTATTTTCTTTTTGGCTGTTGGTAAGTTTTACCGGCCATTTTGTAGGTGTCACTTTGCTTTACGTCAAAGTAAGCATCAAAGAACCAAGCAACAAAACGAATCACATGCTCGTCTGTATTCATGATGTGTTCTACAAACTCTTGTAGATCATCACCTTCTTGCTGAGTCGTAACATGATAGACGCGTTGTTCACCTTCTACTTCAGCAACCGCAAATTGCCCTTTTAAAGATAAAGCCACTTCTGACACTTCTTCATGCTCGCATTCTTGCAGTAATTGCAAAGCCTGTGGAAGATCATCACATTGACTTGCCAGCAGCACCAGTTGGGTAAATTCGCTTTGGTTCATTTACTATACCTAAATTAAAGAGACTCTTGAGACTTATTATTCTGTGAATCATGCTGACTCGCAAGTAATACTTCCTCTTCTTTCATCATCTGAATCAAATTGTCACGACGAGCAGCAAACTTGGTCATCTCTTTTTTAGGCACAGATTCTGCCATTGGGATGTTTGCTGTCATTGGGTTGACCGGACGATTACGGATCAGTAGTTCATAGTGCAGGTGCGGGCCTGTGATGCGCCCTGTCGCGCCAGACAATGCGATGCGTTGACCACGTTTTACTTGCTGTCCTTTCTTCACCAAAATACGGCTCAGGTGCAAATATCGCGTTTTATAAATTGAGCCGTGCTCTAAAACAACATACTTACCCGCGTATGGATGGTTGCGAATCATGATCACTTTACCATCACCCGTTGCCAGTACCGGAGTGCCTACTGGCGCGCGGAAGTCTGTGCCATTATGCGGAGAAAGTCTTCCCGTTACAGGGTGGCGTCGTTTTGGATTAAACGGTGATGTTACATGGTGATTCGCTTCTGGGTAGCGCATAAAGGCACGTTGCAAACTTTCGCCATTTTCATCATAAAACTGACCATCTGTGTGTAAAAACGCACTGATGGTGCGACCACGATTGAAGATTTTAACCGCTTCAATTTCACGACTGCCCGTTTCTACACCATCCACAGACTGTATTTTATGAACGACAGAGAATTTATCTCCGGCACGTAGATCGCGAGTAAAGTTCAGCTTATCTTTCATCAATGTGGTAATAGTACGGATCTCATTGATGCTTAAACCTAAATTATGCGCGGACTTAGAAAAGCTGCCGTGTACCGAGCCTACCAGTGCGTTAGTATCCCATTGCCCTTTTACCGAAATATCTTTAAAAGCATAAGCGCCATTCTCAACGCGAGAATATTGCACCATATCTGCAGGGTTAAACTTCAACTGCATTTTTTCCAATACACCGGATTTTTCGTTTATCCAAAATAGCAGTCGGTTGCCTGGGCGTAAGGTATCTAAAGAAAGGTGATTGAGATCCTCTTCCATAATGCTCAATAAACTGGCGTAAGAGATGCCAAGCTTAGAAAAGATAACACTCAAGTTATCGCCATTTTTAATGGTATAGCTGTATGTAGGGATAGAAACTGACGCTTTATTATCAGATTTGCTGTCTACAGCGGGCGCGGCTGAGCTTTGTATATTAAGCGGTACAAACTTTCGCTCATCTTTATTGTGGGACAACACAAAAGTTGCGATTAACACTAAAGGTAAAACCAACAAACCCTTTTTAATTCTGGAGCGAGATTGTTGACTAAGTTGATTTAGCTTTAACACCGAAATACCTACTGAAATAAAATTGAACACGCTAAAACACTCGTTAGGCAACGAGAATAATTCGCCTATTCATTGTAAAAATTGAAGAGCTTAAAGTCGCTCGTATTCGTTATCTTGCTTCACTCTATGATGGTGAGTCGATTTAATAGCAATTGCATCAGGTAAATGCACCGAACTTTATTGCCATAATGCTCGGTAGTAATGTTTGAACCACTTTATAGAGAAAAAGTTCAATTCTTACGTTCAAAAAGTTGATTGCCAGAAAGCGTAAATCGTCTCGTGATCAATTCGTCAGGGGCTTCCGCCATTGATTGACTTAGAGTGTGTTGTTTGAAACTAAGCTCAAGCGTGTTGTTGTTATAAACCAATGATTCAATCTCTATGCGATCGCCCAAGAATAACTCTTGTGCTATAGAGTAATGACCATCATGTTTTTGGTTTACATCTAAGTAATAAAACGCCCCACTTCCTGAAGTTCTCACGACAGATGGGACTACCCAAAGTGGTGCTTGCGCTCTATTTTTTTTGATTTCACATAACCAGTGTGTATTAAGCAGTAACTTACTTTTTACTTGGTTATAGACATAATCAGATTCATACAAGTAAGGGTCATCGATACCTCGATGAAACTTAACGCTAGATTGAATAATAACATCAGTCAGCGTGCCGGGCTTTACGACCAAAGATTTGGGTAAATCAAATTGCGAATGATCACAACGGCTGTCTAATGACACTTCACTTGCTTTATACAGCCTAACTGTATGCTTTAAATCATGTTTGCTATAAGAACCTGCGCTTACGACTCCCGCCATTAATACAGAACCAACAAGCATGATTTTAAAAATTTTTAACATGTGACTTAACCAATTTGTATTCTAAGCCATATGCATCTAGACAAGGCTTTCGCTGCGCGTATTCTAACAAGCCACATCATTTTTTATAACAGAGTTTTGTCAAACTTTGATTGCATATAGCACAAACAGAAAAGCCTCGTTCTAGCCACTTCTTTAAGCGATTGATTAATCACCACATTGATTAAATTTATACCAACAAGGCGCAAGCTCACTTGCCTTTTGTTACAACTCGCGTCTGCTTATTTAACCTTCAAACCGAGGTGAAATTCGCTTCATATGAAAATATTCATATGAAAACATGAGAATGAAACCTAACTGTAATCATATTTTCATTTAACTCTGTTTAAATCTGCCATCAACATAGAAGTAAGGGCTAAGGTCAGGATTCTACTGCCTAGACGCTTAAAACACAAAGCCCTTGAATTGTAACAATCCCCGATCATCAATCACAGATCGCTTCTATAAAAGACATAAGCTAAGAGATAACATGCACGAGATAAAACTAGGAATTGATGTCATAAAGGATAAAAAAGCCGTCGAATATCAATGGGTAAGAACCATGTACGTTGAAGGATATTCGAACGAACGCATTGATCACTACATCAATGAATGCTTTGGGGGCGATCCTGTCTTCTCTCACTTATTTAGAAAAGTCGCTCTGCATCAAGAAAGCGTATATGTCCTAATGCAACATTTAGGACATGCCCCATCCAATATCGAAAATATTTAAGTCATTAAAAAAGGAAGCTCGGCATCTCAAGTCACTGTGGCTTCCTGCTTCTTTCACCTTACAAACGTACTCAAACGCCTTAATGTATAGTCACGCCAGACTTGTTGAGGCGTTTTTTATGGGACACATTATTGCTATGGCGTATTCTACAGCATAAAGCTCTAGCACATTATTGGACAAAAGCTTGTTACGAATTCGTGGTGATTGCGAGATCTTGGATAAGTTCTGCTAAGGTAATTTGTTCAAAACACCCACGGACTAGTGGTTTGTTTTACTCATCCACTACATATTGAAGTACTAAGTACTATAATTAAAGATAGTTAAGCATGCGTTGATAGACCTTGAACTAGGCCACTTACGAGCACTAAGTCCAACGATAATTTGAAACTCTCTTTCTTTCGGATATTTCGGGTAGTTTCATGGTATGCAGATTTGCTTAACATGTCTCGGCCAACTTTCATTAAGCTTCTTGAGTTAAGTAATATACCGCTTAGTCGTACTGGCAACCGTAGAAAGGAAGCTTTTGCGGATCTTGCTGAACTATCTGCGTTATGCCAAGAAACGGGAATGGGATATTAATGGCGTAATATAAATAAAGCCTAACTGTGTACTACTGCTGTTAAAAACAAATGCTGGGCCGAAATCGTGAGTAGAAAGAATGCGAAAATTAACCACAGGACAACATATCATACAAAGTATCGATAAATTCGGCCCAGATAGATTTGATTATTCGGAAACGAGTTACGTCACCGCAAAGAAGAATTGCACTTACTTCTGTCTTTGGCATAAAGAACCAATTAAAGTTGTCACCTTCCCTGATAATCATTTAAATATAAGATTTGGTGGGTGCACGGAATGTAGCAGACTTTCAAAGTTTCAGGGTACTGAGCAACATGAATACTCATTAGCTCTCTCTAATATCAAAAAGCACTTCGACCACTATAAGCACTTAATCTACCAAAAATCGTCTTCTAAGATATCTTTTACCTGCATAACGCATGGTGAACAGAGCGAGCCAGTTTTAGATTTTCATAAATATCAATGCAAGCAATGCAGAGTCGAAGAAAGAGAGCAGGAGTTTTGGGCTTCGCTCACACCAGAATTACATGAGTTATATATTTACCCCAAAAAACAACTTCTATCTCATCTCCCACTTTCAAGTAGATTCCAGTCTGTAAGTGCGATTTGCAGGAAGCATAAAGAGTGCTTCACACATGGACTCAATAGACATCTCCATGGCCAAAGTGGATGTCAGTCATGTATACAAGAGAAAAAATCTAAGACTCGTAAGAAAACTCACCTTGCAACGGTCGACAGTAAGATTGAGAGCTTCAAAGATAATGTCTCTGCATATGAAGCGCTCGATGAGTATTACACCTACCCCGACCTAGAAAAGGAAATCTCTGAACAAACAAAGAAAATCACTGTCGTTTGCAGAAAGCACCCAGATAAACCCTTTAAAGTAATCAAAGAGCAACACAAGTTCAGAGGTGAAAAACGAGGACACGGATGTCCTGAGTGTAAGCGTGAAAAGTTGAGGCAGGACTTTAGAACGCCCTTCGAGGACGTGAAAAAAAGATTTCAGGAGGTGGGTCTGGTAGTGCAAAGTAAAGAGGAAGAATATACAAATCAAGATTCCTTACTATCAAGCAACTGTCAGAACTGTGGATCAACTGAAGATGTAAGAGTATCTAATGTATTCCGGCCGGATACTAAGACCAAATGCCCGAACTGCGCAAGGTTTGCCCGTTTTGGAGTACAAGAAGATTTAGCTCGAAAAATACTAGAGAGCTATTTTAGTTCCAAATTTCCAGTTGATCACATAACAGACCATCCAGACTATAACCATTTAGAGCTAGATGGCCACTCACTACAACTAAATATGGCCTTTGAATATCAAGGACCAACTCACTATAAACCAATTCATGGCGATGAAGCCCTACGAAAACAACAAACCCGTGACCAAGATAAAGCTGCTCATTGTCATAAATTAGGCATTCAATTACTCGTCATTCGACACTTTGAAGTGCGGAATGGTGTCGTCAACGCCTCAGGAGCCATAGATAATATTAGGGAGGCTTTTGAAAATATAGGGCTCACTGTGGATGATAGCGTGCTGACAGAAGAATTGGTGTTAGAAACCTACGGCAAAGTCTGCTTAAACCCTAGACTCCTTGAGAAGCTTGATGAGTTTTGTTCTACATACAACTTAAAACTCCTCTCCGAAAGGATTTATCGAGGGGTCGATCATAAGCAAACATTCGAATGCAATAAGTGTGGTCATGTGTTTAAAAACTATTGCATTACGCAATTGAAAGGTCGAGGTGTCCTTTGCTCTTGCCGTAAAGTGAAACGGAAGAAGCGCCCATTGCCAGAATCGCTACAAAAAGAAAAGCTAAAACAGCTTTATGACCGGATCTTTGATAGAGGCATTTTTCTTCTCTCACAAGCATGGGTGGGCTCGAAGCCTAACAATCTATACAGTGGCCTTTGCTTGCACTGCGAGGAGTTAACCCACTTCAAATACAGTACCGCAGCGCACGCATCTAAGCCTCTATGTAAATGCCAACATAAATCAAAAGGCTACAAAAGAACAGAGAGTAAGCAGGCAGCAATAGTCTCAAAGATATCTTCCGAGATTGAACTGGAATCCAACGGCTTATTCCGATTAGAATCTAGCTCACCACCATCCACCGTGAAATCATCTCTAATTATCGAAGTTACCACGCAAAGTGTAGGATTTAACTACATAAAAGTGGGTAGCCACGATAATTGGCGCCGTAGGGGCACATATAGAAAAGTAGCCCACCAAATAAGAAATGGTGAATCACTTAATCCAAAAATCCAGATATCTACTGACCTTCACTCCCTTAGACTTAGTTGCGTTAGGCTTTAACACTTTTGGTGCAGGTGCTTGCCCTGCAATTGCTAGCTTAGACTCACCTGACTGACCCTGCTTCAGAGATGGTGTTTTAGTCAGATTATGACGATTCACTCCCAGAGTACTGAAAAGATCGAATGTAGCTTTAATTGTAAGGATTACTACAAGAAATTAAGAGCCCCTTACAACCGGTTAACTTTTGTTAGAAGTTGTATGGCTTTTTATCAGTGTGAAAAGTAGAGTTTTCTATTCGAAACTTGTTTTGGGGCATAAATGAGTTTACCAACACTCCCTGATTACAAATAAAAAATACAAACTTTAAACTTACGGCGCATAAAAAAGGAGCTCAATGAGCTCCTTCAGTATTCACACCACCAAAGCGCAATGCCTTGGCTGCCGCTTTCATTTATAACAAGCAATAAATCTACTTAACCTTTCACACCGCCTGATGTTAAACCGCCCACCAGCCAACGTTGTGCTAACAAGAACACAATTGTAATCGGTAGTGCTGACAATACCGCCGCTGCGGCAAAATCGCCCCATAGGTAGTTTTGCGGGTAAAGATACTGCTGCATGCCCACTGCTAGGGTGTATGAGTTCACATCTGACAGTAGCAAAGACGCCACTGGCACCTCACCCACAACGCCAATGAAAGATAAGATAAACACCACGGCTAAAATTGGTACCGACAATGGCAACAATACCAAACGGAATGCTTGCCAAGGGGTTGCGCCATCCAATGCTGCCGCCTCTTCCAACGAATTATCGATGGTTTCAAAGTAGCCTTTAATGGTCCAAACGTGCAGTGCTATACCGCCAAGATAAGAGAAGATAAGACCGCCATGGGTATTTAGCCCCAAAAATGGAATGTACTGACCTAATTTATCAAACAGCGCATAGATAGCCACCAGCGCCAATACCGCTGGGAACATTTGGAAAATCATCATCGCTTTTAAGATGGTGTTCTTGCCTTTAAAGCGCATGCGAGCAAACGCGTACGCTGAGGTTGTAGACAGCGCCACAATCAAAATAGAGGTAATGCCCGCCACTTTCACTGAGTTCCACAGCCATAACAGCACAGGGAATGGTGGTGGCGTTACGCTACCATCAGCATGGGTGACCGATAAGCCAAGGGCTAACTTCCAGTGCTCCAATGAAGGATTGTCAGGAATCAAGCTACCTGTGGCAAAGTTACCTTCTCGAAATGAAATGGCGATAACCATCAACAAAGGGAAGATAATCAAGGACAAGAAGATCCACAGAGCGATATGCGCTGCCCAAACACGGTATTTAAGGTTTTTTCCTTGTACCATAGCCATTGTTATTGCTCCTTAATCTTGAGATAGCTTAGTGAAACGAAGGTTCAGTAGTGCCATACCACCCACTAATAGGAAGATAAGCGTTGCGATAGCACTTGCTAGACCAAAGTCTTGACCACCACTGCCCTCAAAGGCGATGCGGTAGGTGTAGCTCACTAACAAGTCGGTGTAACCGGCAGGCTCTGAGGTACCTATCATGTTTGGACCGCCGTTGGTCAATAGCTGAATCATGACAAAGTTATTGAAGTTAAACGCAAAGCTGGCAATTAGTAGCGGCGTCATGGGTTTAATCATCAAAGGTACGGTAATGTGGAAAAAGTTCTTAAATGGCCCTGCACCATCAATTGCAGAAGCTTCATACAAATCATCAGGGATGGCTTTTAATAGCCCCATACACAAAATCATTATGTATGGGAAACCAAGCCAAGTGTTTACTATCAACACCATGGTTTTTGCTAAGAAGGGATCAGAGAACCAGTTTGGCGAAATGCCAAATAGTTGACTGAGCACTAAGTTAATTTCACCAAAACTTTGGTTAAACAAACCTTTGAATATCAAGATGGAAATAAAGGCTGGCACCGCATAAGGCAGGATGAGCAACACGCGGTAAATCGCACGTCCTTTCAGCTCTTCCCACTGCACTACGCTGGCTAACACTAAGCCAATCACCAGGGTAAAAATAATCGTTAATACTGAGAACAGCACCGTCCAGATGAATATCGAGATAAACGGCTCTTTGATGCCATCGTCTTTCCAAACTCGTTCAAAGTTGCCCGTGCCTATTCCGACAATAAAACCAGGTGAAACGGTCGCACCCACAAATTCGCCATCGGCATTTACGGGCTGATAGAAACCCACCTCCATATTCGGCATGAAGGTCTCGCCCGTTTCATTGTTTATCATGGTTTTGCCGTCGGCTTGCAGCGTAAACAGCGGCTCAACGCCAGCAAATTTACGCAGCCCACTCATACGAACGGCTTCACCACTTGGTTTGATCAGATCAATGTTACTCAATATAGGGCGAGCTTTAATAATGCTTTTAATCGGCTCTTTATCACCTTGAATTGAGTTTGCATCAATCGCAGTCAGTTGCAGCTCTTTACTGGTCACATCTTTAGTCAAGCTAAACTCTCTTGTGACTAAAGTATGCTCGCCGTCTTGCAAGGCAATAATATGCCCACCAGCGGTTTTGAGCAGTTGGAATGGATAACTGTCACCACTTTGGAAAGTGCGGTTAACCAGCACCGTTTGCGCTCGGTCAAAGGTCAGCTGGTTTTTGGCACTGTAGTTGGTGAATGCTAAGTTAACGGTATAGGCCAGCGGGAAAAGAATGAACAGAATCATTCCCGCAATACCCGGATAAATATAGCGATGTGCGTAGGTTTTCTTACTACCGAAGATATATAGCGCTAACGCCGTTAAAATCAGTGTGAGAATAGCAAAGGCTACTTCTCCACGAGAATACATCAACACGGTTGCATAACCGTTTACAATTCCGACTAAGCCAAGGGTTGCCCATTTCAATACGGATTTTGTATTTCCGGCAACGGAAGGAGTCTCAACAGAACCAGAAGATTGAACTGTCTGCATAAAAAGAACCTACTAGCGAATAATAAATAGAGAAAAGTAAGGAGGGGTTACCCCCTCCTTAAAGGGTTTACTTAAGCATTTGTTTTTTAGCGTCTTCTAGAGCAGCATCTACCGATTGACGACCATCGACTACATTGATGATGGCGTTTTTCGCAGAACTCCAGTAAGTGTTCATTTGCGGAATGTTCGGCATGATCTCACCGTGTTCTGCACTCGCCATTGTGGCGGCAATGCGCGGATCAGATGCCAATTCTTTTTGGAACGATTTTAGTGCAACCGCGCCCAGTGGCTTGTCGTTATTGACGTCACGTAAGCCTTCATTAGTCAGTAAGTAATTCTCTAGGAATTCAACTGCAAGATCTTTGTTTGGTGACGCAGTGCTAATACCAGCGGTTAGTACACCAACAAACGGTGAAGAAGCCTGACCTTTGAACGTAGGTAGCGTCGTTACGCCATAGTTCACTTTGTTGTCATAGCCACCCCATGCCCAAGGGCCATTGATGGTCAGTGCAACATCGCCTTTAGCAAAAGAAGAATCCGCAATAGAGTAATCCATATCTGCTGAGATCACTTTGCTGTCTACTAATGACTTAATGAAGTTCATTGCATCTTTAACGCCAGCATTATCAATGCCGACGTTTTTAACGTCATAACCTGCATCAGTGTGCTTGAACGCATAACCACCATCAGCAGCCATTAGTGGCCATGTGAAGTATGGTTCTTTTAGGTTCCACATGATCGCTTTTTTGCCATCTTTTGCTAATTTAGCATCCAGCGCGGCGACTTCTTCCCAAGTTTTAGGTGGGTTTGGCACAAGATCTTTGTTGTAGATAAGCGCTAGGGCTTCGATAGCCACTGGGTAGCCAATAGTTTTGCCTTGGAAGTTCACTGCGTCCCATGCAAAATCTACGATACCTTCTTTGATTTCTTTAGACGGTTTAATTTCAGCTAGCAAACCGGCTTCTGCGTAACCACCAAAGCGATCGTGTGCCCAAAAGATGATATCCGGGCCGTCACCTGTTGCGGCAACTTGAGGAAAGCGAGACTCTAAGCCATCAGGGTGCGCAACCGTCACTTTGATGCCTGTATCTTCTTCAAAGCGTTTACCGACTTCTGCCAGACCATTATAACCTTTATCGCCGTTGATCCAGATTGTCAGTTGACCTTCTTGAATTGCTGCGTGAGCACCAAAAGAACCAAGCGCAACAAGTGTTCCAAGTGCCACTGTACTTAGAGCTTTTTTCATGTGTGTAATCCTTTTTATTATATGTGTAGGGCTATCAAAGTTATTCCTGAAAGCCAAATTTCAGCATCTATCATCCGCTAGTCCCAATGAATCATCATCATCCCGACAACTACGCCCTATCTAAACGAGCCGAGTTTCGTGATCTGGCTCTCTCAGGTGAAGTGAAGCCGATCACAGAACAGTCAAAAATGTGATGCAAAACAATGGGAATACCCCAATAAAAGAGAGGTTGATCCGTTTATTCGCGGGCCTGTTCTTCCCCCCTCCTCCCTTACTACTCCCCCTACAAAAATACCGTTCAGGAGGATGTACTACACCAGCAAATTGCACAAACTAACAACATCCGAGATATGGATAGCAAGAACCCTTTTCTAACTTGTTTGTTGGGATAACATTTCAAACCTAGCTAGTAGTAACTTAATTGACGTGCGCAATGAACATCATTACGGGGAACGCGGCAACTAAGGTGCGGGGGATATTAGCTAGAATTGGGGATGGTCAGGTGATGTGACCAAAACAGGCTGAAGTTATTGACTCTTAGGGTGAGTCATTAATCTTCGCGTTTTGTGTTCATCACCTTTTTTCTTTCCTGTTCTCTAAAGAAGAGTTTGCACCATTACTTCTGAATTTCTATTTTAGTGCTCATGGCATAATCAATAACCATAACTGAGCGCTAATGGGTAAAATTAATATTGAGGATCCACTCAAATGACCAGTGTCACGCTAAAAAATGTATACAAATCCTATGGTGACGTAGAGATCTCTAAAAACGTCAATCTAGATATTCACGAAGGCGAGTTTGTTGTATTCGTGGGGCCATCTGGTTGTGGTAAATCGACTCTACTGCGTTGTATTGCAGGCTTAGAAGACATTACCTCTGGCGATTTATACATCGGCGAGCAACGAATGAACGATGTCGAGCCGTCAAAACGTGGCGTTGGTATGGTGTTCCAGTCTTACGCACTTTATCCGCATCTGAATTTATACGACAACATGTCTTTTGGTATGAAACTGGCAAAAGCGGATAAAGCCGAAACGGAAAAACGTGTTAAACACGCCGCTGATATTTTGCAACTGACGCATCTTTTAGACCGACAACCTAAAGCACTATCGGGCGGTCAACGCCAGCGCGTCGCCATTGGTCGTACTTTAGTCTCACAGCCGCAAGTTTTCTTACTGGATGAACCTCTATCTAACCTTGATGCGGCATTGCGTGTACAAATGCGCAGTGAAATCACTAAATTGCAACGTCAATTAGGCTGCACCATGATCTACGTAACCCACGATCAGGTCGAAGCTATGACCATGGCCGATAAAATCGTGGTGCTAGACGGCGGTTATGTGTCTCAAGTTGGCCGACCTCTGGATTTATACCACTACCCGCAAAATCGTTTTGTGGCTGGCTTTATCGGCTCACCTAAAATGAATTTTATTAGTGTGCACGCCATTGAAGCCTCGGCAACACAGGTCAAAGTCGAGCTTGAAAACAAAGTGGCGTTTAATATTCCCGTTGATGGCAGCACGGTAGTTGTGGGTGAGCGCATGTCGTTAGGCATTCGACCTGAGCACTTATTAATGTCGGACTCTTCAGAAGCGACGATTGAAGGCGAAGTCACCATAGTAGAAAAACTAGGGCAAGAAACCCAAGTGTACCTATCTGTTGAAAGCGCCGATACCGATATCAACTTTAGACAACCTGACACCTTAGAGGTTGAGCCAGGGGATCACTACGCGATCGGTATTGATCCTAAACGCTGTCACCTATTTCACGATGATGGACGCGCTTGTCGCCGTTTACATCAAGAAGTTGGCGCGAATATTCCTGACGCATAAGCAGGCAACGTCTATTCACTGAACCCCACTAAACCCCTTATTCCTATATCAAATAGGCGTAAGGGGTTTTTCCAAGGCATAAAAAAACCGAGCGCTAAACGCTCGGTTTTAATTATTATACTAGTTAACTTAATGAACCGGAGTCTCTGACTCTGAGTAAAACTTGCCAAAATACTGTTCTAGTATCTCTGGAGTTAACTCACCCGCTTCTTCAAGTTTTTTTAATTCTGCCGCTATTTTCTTTTGCTCTTCTATTGAAGGCAATTTCTCTTCTGGCTGATCTCCGGCTTGCTCGGCCATTGATGCTAGCTCTTTTTCTAAATCACTCACGACTAATACCTCATATCGAAACTAAATCGAGTGTACTTAGACCTGAATAGAAGGTCAATCTTATAGCTATCGTTCTCTAGGCGCTCTTTAGCTATCCTGCAAAAGAAGCATCATTAACAACGGCGTAATATCAGTCCACATAAGTATTTGATTACGAGTACTTATCCGGGTTGATATAACTGAAAATTTGCAATTGATGTAGAGTAAAAAAGGCCCCTCAATAATTGAGGGGCAAGAGTCCATCGCTTATTATTATAGTTAATTTTGCAAATTTAAACGGTGCTATTAACCAAAATCACCGTTTACGTAACCTTGAGTACGATCGTCTTGTGGGTTACTAAATATGACTTGTGTTTCATCATGTTCAACCAACTCACCCATCAAGAAGAAAGCAGTACGGTCTGAAATACGACGTGCTTGCTGCATTGAGTGAGTTACGATAACAATGGTGTAATCCTTTTTCAGATCTTCCATTAGTTCTTCGATTTTGTGTGTCGCAATTGGATCAAGTGCTGATGTTGGTTCATCCATCAAAATCACATCTGGTTCCATAGCGATAGTACGCGCAATACACAAACGTTGTTGCTGACCACCTGATAGACCAAACGCGTGTGATTTAAGACGATCTTTCACCTCATCCCACAACGCTGCACCGCGCAGTGATTTTTCAACCACTTTATCGATGTGCTTCTTGTCTTTGATGCCTTGAGCACGCAGACCGTAAGCCACGTTTTCATAGATGCTCATCGGGAATGGGTTTGGCTTTTGGAATACCATGCCCACTTTGATGCGCAGGTCAGCGACATCAATGTTGCCATAGATATCTTGACCGTCCATTTCCACAAGACCAGTAATTTTTACGCCTTCAATCAAATCGTTCATGCGGTTTAGACAACGTAGTAGCGTTGATTTACCACAACCCGATGGGCCGATAAGCGCCGTTACTTGGCGAAGAGGAATTGGTAAGTTGATGCTTTTTAGCGCTTTATTGTCGCCGTAGTAAAGATCTAGGTTTTCGATATTAAATTTGTTCATTTTCAGTATCTCTTAAATTCTTTGTGTCTATCTAACAACAATTAGTAAGTCGCTTTGTTGAAACGGCTAGCGATAAGTTTGGTTAACATATTAATCAGAAGTACCACCACAATCAGTACTGTTGCCGTACCGTAGGCTTGGTTCCACTCATCAATAGTAAATAGCTCTGTTGTTAACTTATATAGGTGAACGGTTAGCGTACGTCCTGAATCAAGAAGCGTATCAGGGATACGTGCCACCATACCTGCTGTCAAAAATACCGGAGCTGATTCACCAATTACACGACCAATACTCAAGATAACAGACGTCAAAATACCTGGCATTGCGCTTGGTAGGATTAAGCGCCAAATAGTGTAGATTTTTGACGAGCCTAAAGCATAAGAACCTTCACGGAAAGTTTGAGGAACCGCAATCAATGCTTCTTCCGTTGCACGGATAATCACTGGCAGAATCAAAATACTTAACGTTAGTGCACCCGATAGGATAGAGAAACCGAATCCCATAATGGTCACAAAGAAGGTCATACCAAATAGACCAAAGATAATTGACGGGATACCCGCCAGTGATTCAGTACAAAAACGAATCACTTTTACGAACTTACTACCCACTTGCGCATATTCAGTCAGGTAGATAGCTGTCATGATACCCAAAGGCGCTGCAACAGAAATCGAAGCAATAACCATATAAATCGTTGATACGATCATTGGGAAAATACCCTGAGAATCACCAGTACGACTGTAGTCGCCTGTCACGAAGTCCCAGTTTACGAATTGCAAACCATTCGACAAGATGTACCAGATAATCCAGAACAAAAAGCCCACGGTTAAGCCAGCTGAAAGCCATACAAATACGTTAAGCATGTTGTCTTTGCGCTGACGAGATTGTTTTAGTTTTACTGTATCCATTACTCTTATCTCGCTTTCTGACGGTTAAGATACAAAAGAGCACCGTTTAACATCATAATGAAGATCAACAGAACCACACCGGTCGCGTACAATGCATTTGCGTGAAGCCCGCTTGCGTACGACATTTCGATTGCGATGTTGGCGGTCAGTGTACGCGCCGCGTCCAATAGTCCTTCAGGCATTGCCGGTGCATTACCCATAACCATGATGATCGCCATTGTTTCGCCAAGAGCACGACCAATCCCCAAAATAACACCCGTCATAATGCCTGAACGAGCCGCAGGAACGAGGATCTTAAAGATGGTGTAAATCTTTGAAGCACCTAACGCTAAAGAACCTTCTTTATAAGCACGTGGCACAGCGCGAATAGAGGTTTCAGAAACGGTAATTACCGTAGGTAAAATCATTACGCCAAGTACGATGATACCGGCCAAGATAGTGTTACCCGCAGGTACGTCGAAGATTTGCTGGATAAGTGGAACGATAATCACCAGACCGAAGAAGCCGTACACTACCGATGGAATACCAGCCAATAGCTCGATTGCTGGGCGGATTATGTTACCCACGCGCTTAGGCGCAATTTCAGCAATAAAGATGGCGGTTAATACACCAACAGGGACACCAAATAATACCGCACCGAGTGTAGAGACCAGCGAGGCAACAATCATAGTTGCAACACCGTACAGTGCAGGTGGTAACCAGTTTTGTCCTAAGACGATTCCGCTAAAACCAGCGGCTTGGAATGCAGGGATACTTTCTTTAACGATGAAGTAAGCGATTATGGCTAGAGAAACAATACCGATTACAGCACTGGATAAGAACAATCCGTGAAAGATTCGTTCTCTCCAGTCAACGCCACGGTCTTCCCTTAATGAAGAGCCTGGAATAACCGAAGCTTGAACATTGTCATTTTTCATTGAAAAATTCACTATAAAATTGCGATGGGAAAATCAAATACGCAAACAAGGTGCGCGGAAAAAGCTCAGCCTTCACAGGCTGAGCAAAATAACTTTTTTCTATTACTTAGCAGCGATGTAACCTTTGCTTGCTACTAGTTTTTGTGCAGCTGCAGATTCCATCCACTCTAGGAATTTCTTAGTTTCAGCAGAAGTGTTAGCTTCTTTGTAAAGAACTAGGAAAGGACGAGCAACGTTGTAAGAACCGTTCTGAACGTTTGCTACAGAAGCAGCAGCGCCGTCGATTGCTACAGCGTGAACAGTGCTGTCTACAGTACCAAGAGAGATGTAACCGATAGCGTATGGGTTAGAAGCAACTTGAGTTTTAAGTGCGCCGTTACCGTTAGCTACTTGAGCACGTTGAGAGATAGCAGAAACTTTTACGTCGTTTACTTTCATTTTAAGACCCATGATGTCTTCGAAAGCGCCACGAGTACCAGAAGCTGTGTCACGTGTAATAGTTACGATTGGCTTGTCAGCACCGCCAACTTGTTTCCAGTTTGAGATTTCGCCTTTGTAGATAGATTGAACTTGTGCAGAAGTTAGACCTTCTACAGAGTTCGCAGGGTTAACAACAACTGCGATACCGTCAAGTGCGATAGTTAATTCCGTAAGAGCAGGCTCTTTCTCAGAATCTTTAAGATTACGAGAAGACATACCTAGGTTTGCTGTACCAGATTTAGCAGCACGAACACCTGCAGAAGAACCAGGGCCTTGAACTTCGATAAATACGTTGTTGTTCGACTTCATGTAAGTTTCAGAGAAAACTTCCATAAGAGGAGTAACGCTGCTTGAACCAACTGCTGAGATAGTCTCTTTAGCAACTGCAGGAGTCATTGTTAGTGCGCCTAGAAGTGCAACTGCACCGATTACTGTCTTTTTCATCTGTTTGTCCTTAATGGGAATAACGTTCACAACATTCACTATGCTGTGGGTTTGTTTAGTTGACGAGGGACACTTTAAGGGTGTTGTGTGACACTTATGTTTCAGAACTTTGAAGGCTAAATGACAATTTCCACAAAAACCAACCAGAATGAGCATGGGAATTATCAGGCGTATAAATAAGAGGGAGTGTTGAAGGTATACTTAAATGGAGGCTGTTAAATACACTAGCCACACACTTAACAGTGAAATAATTACAATTAAAAACAAACACTTATAGCATTTTTAAGTTTTCACCCTTCAACAATCGCAAAGCTTAACAAGGAATAAATCATACAAATTCGCTCACATCTCATACAAATTTTTAGCGATAAAAAGCGCGGCGACTGCGCTTTACCCCGTCACCAAACTGTCATAAATAAAGATGAAAAAAATGAAATATTTCACTGTGCACAAAGCCGATCAAATTAAAGCGTGATGCGAAATAAGAATTTGGGCAAAAAAAAGCGAAGACCTAAGTCTTCGCGAGTATCTATTTGGCTAATTCAGTGTGAATTAATCATCATTCTTTGGTGGTGTTTTCTTTTTAGGTATAAATACCGCGTCACCTACTGCCACATTGGTGTGGAAGGTTTTATCACGCTTAACCGGTTTCTTAGCCACTTTTTTAGCCGCTGTCGGCTTATTATTGCTCTTGTTCACTTTACCGCGGAACGCCGGCTTCTTAGGTTTGATGCCTTTGAACTTACCTTTAAGCCCTTCCAAGACGTCAAATTTAAGATCTTGCTGTAAGAAGCTTTCTACGCGCTTAAAGCTGTCCCAATCTTTTGGCCCAACTAAAGACAAGGCAATGCCTTTATTACCTGCACGACCGGTACGACCGACGCGGTGCACATACTCTTCGGTATGTTTTGGCATATCAAAGTTAATCACGTGCGATACATTGGCAATATCGATGCCGCGCGAGGCGATATCTGTGGTCACCAAGATCTTAAATACGGTGCGCTCAAACTGACTCATAATGGTATTACGCTGAGTTTGAGTTAAACCGCCGCTTAATGCGACCGCTTTTAAATTCAGTTTGTTCAATTCAACAGTTAAACGTTCAGTATCTGAGCGCGTTGCCGTGAAAATCATAATCTGATTGTAATCAGCATCTGCGATGATGCGATGCAGTAATGCTTCTTTATGATCGAGGTGATCACAAAGATAAAATTTCTGGTCGATATCTGTATGGTGCGCGTTACCGCTATCAATCGAGATACGTTTTGGAGCGTTTAACATCTCCATTGCCATATCGTGCACTTCGGCGTGATCGAGCGTTGCAGAGAACATCAATGTTTGACGGCGGCGGTGCTTAGCTAGCTTGTGAATGCGCATCAGCTCAGGAGCAAAGCCCAAATCTAACATGCGGTCCGCTTCATCAAGCACTAAAGTGTCTAAACCGTCTAAGAATAGAGAGCGATGCTCAAGGTGATCGGCTAAACGTCCTGGCGTTGCCACGATAAAACGTGGGTATTTACGCAGTGCTTTCACTTGGTCGTTAAAGTTTTCACCACCAACAATTAAAGTCGCCGTGTAAGAAAGACCACCTAGCATAGTGCGAAGCTCGCCATAAACTTGACGTGCCAATTCACGCGTCGGCGCTAAAATCACGCCGCGAGGATCTTTGGCAGAGAAGGCTTTGCTTTTTAATGCTTTGTGCAGCATTGGCAAAACAAACGCTAAAGTCTTACCAGAACCGGTTTTAGACGAGGCAAGTAAATCCTTACCTGCAAGTGCTACAGGGATTGCCTGTTGCTGAATTTCGGTCGCATTCTTAAACGAATAGTGATCCAAATTCTTCATTAAACGATTGTCTAAACCTAATTCTCTAAACTTCAAAGTACTCTCCAAAAAACGGGATGATTTTGCTTTCTATCTGCGCAAAATGAGATGTAGAGAAAGCAACTTATACAAAAATCGGGCTAATAGTACCTTAGTTAACGACTCAGATCACAAAAATATCCGCTATTTGAGGGGCAATTGACGCAGGTTTTCGTGATAATTACCTAATTTCTATAAATTATTCGAACATACTTTATTCTACGTCTACACTATTTAAGCCATCAGAAATAAGTGGCATAACTAAAAGAAATCAGGGAGTTCGTATGAATAAAAAAATTATACTTGCAGCAGGAGTTAGCTCAGTATTATTGTTGGCAGGCTGTGCATCAGGTCCAGATGAGGCGACCAAAGCACAAATGGCTGATACTGATTCTAGAGTATCGCAACTAGAGCAAGATCTAGCAGCGCTAAAAGCTGAACATGAAAAAGACTCAGCAGAAAACAAAGCAGCCGCTATGCAAGCTAAAGAAGCCGCTATGGCTGCACAAGACGAATCAGCTCGTGCAAACGAACGCCTAGATAACGTCGCACAATCCTATACTAAGTAGTCTCCACTACTTCACTAAATTTTAAAGCCAGCTATTGCAGCTGGCTTTTTTGTTCGGCGCGTTTTATCAATAATAAGTTTAGAAAATAAATAGATTTAGAAAACAACCGCCATTAATGCGCACTGCCATCATGCACCATAATCGGCATACCGGTTTGAATTTGAATCACACCATTCACTTTGGAATAGGTTTCAGGATAATGCTCCAAGGTGCCGCTATCTAACCAGACTTGCAGCTCTAACGGCCAATCAAAGGTTTGCTTCATACCATCTCGCGCGGTTAACGGCTCGTGAGATTCAATAAAGACGCTGCTATCGGGTTCAACCGCCATTTTGATGGGCTGATTAACAATCTGCACTCTAGTGCCGCGCCCCACTCTTTCAAATAGCCACTTAATATCCTTTGGCTCCATACGAATACAGCCACTACTAACCCTAAGCCCTATGCCAAAATCCTTGTTAGTGCCGTGAATCAAATACTGCCCTGCTCCATAACGCAAGCGCATAGCGTATTCACCCAGCGGATTATCAGGTCCAGCGGGAACAACTTCAGGCAGTTCAATGCCGTCTTCTTCATAAGCCATGCGAATAGACTTTGGCGGCGTCCAAGTCGGCGCTTCTATCATAGAGCTAATAGAGGTGACCATTTGCGGGGTTTCGCGACCAATGCGACCAATTCCGACCGGAAATACATGCACATGCTCACCATCAGGATCAAAATAATAAAGGCGTAGCTCGGCAAGGTTTACCACTATTCCTTGTTGTTTTGCAGAGGGCAAAATAAAGCGATTAGGAATGGTTAATACCTCTCCTTCTTCAGGAAGAAAAGGGTCAACCCCACGGTTGGCCGCGATAAGACTAAGCAGACCAACATCATAATCTTTAGCAAGCAGTGCGAACGTCTCTCCCGCCTTTACTTGGTGACGCTGTAATTTACCCGCCACATGACTGCCATCCACAGGTAACCGATAGGTTGCGGCCAGTACGCTTGGGCTCAACAAGGATACAGACATTACCAATGGCAACCACATGCCTAAACACTTAATCCAAAACCTAACATTCACTATTCTTCGCTTCCTTATACATCTGTAGCGCTCTTTGCCGCTGCTTTTTATGATCAACGATAGGATCAGGATAGTCTAAACTGGCAAATTCCTCCCATAACCAAGGCGAATGAATGTATTTATCTGGCACAGATTGCAGCTCAGGAAGCCACTGTTTTACAAACTCACCTTGCGGATCAAACTTTTTGCCTTGAGAAATAGGATTAAAAATCCGAAAGTAAGGTTGTGCGTCACAGCCGGTAGATGCCGACCACTGCCAACCGCCATTGTTGGCGGCAAAGTCACCATCGACTAACTGGCTCATAAAATAGCGCTCGCCAAAACGCCAATCTAGTAATAGATCTTTGCTTAAAAAGCTCGCCACTATCATTCGCAGTCGGTTGTGCATCCAGCCCGTCTGGTTTAACTGCTTCATGGCCGCATCCACAATAGGATAACCCGTTGTACCTTGTTGCCAACTTTTAAGATGCTCAATGTCACCTTGCCAGCGAATATTGTTACACCACGCTACAAAGTTTGCGCCTTTGCATAGCTTAGGTTGGAAATAAATAAGGTGTTGATAAAACTCACGCCATATCAGCTCGCTCAGCCAAGTCTGCTCACCCTCACTTAACTGTTGAGGGTGGCGACCATTAAGTAAACGAGCGATGCATTGGCGAACCGATAACATGCCTAGAGCAAGGTAAGGTGAAAGCTGACTGGTGCCTTTTATTGATGGCACATCTCTGTTGTCATGATAATTATTGGCTTTTTGAAAAGAAAATAGGCGCAGTTGGTTAATGATGGATTGAGTGTCAACCTGCCAATTTTCGGTAGCGTTGTTGTGGGTAGTATTGTTATGAACAACTTGAGAATCATCGATATTGGAAGGTAATTCCAAGGCTTGTCTGGCATCAAATAATCCATTTGTCGCCAGAGCAACCGGTTTACGCACCACTAACTGCGCGGGATCAAAACGCTGCAACCAACTATTTTTAAACGGAGTGAATACTTTAAAGTAACTGCCCTGCTTATTTAAGATGCTTCCCGGCGCAAACACACACTTATCTGCACAGAGCGTAAAGCCAATGTTGTCGGATTCAAGCCTGCTTTTAACTTGTTCATCCCGCTGTTGTTCGTTGAATTCATAATCGCTATTCGCAAACACATGTTCTATCGACATACGCTCACATAGCTGCGCTATTAAAGAGCCACAATCTTGATAGCTATCTACGACTTCAATGTGCAGCGGCACCTTTAACTCAGCTAATTCGCGAGTTAATGCCTGTAAACGGCGGAAAATCAGTTGTTGCTGCATTGCCGAAACCGCATGCTCTTGCCACTGTTTCTGCGTCACTGTAAACAGCGCAATCAGGCCTTTATTTGCACCGCTGGATTGTTCAACCTTATCCATAGCGCGAATCAGCGCCGTGTTATCTATCGTTCTAAGATCGCGGCGCAACCAGACTAAAGCTCGCATTAAACCTCCCCCTTATAGGCTGTAACGCAAACGCAATTCTTGAGGATGCGGCGCTAAAAATTTTTGACTCTGCAAATAAGCATCTGGATACAAAGTTAAATAATGTCTGATCAGCGTAAGTGGGCTTAATAGTGGCAACAAGCCCTGACGATACTCATCAATAACCGCGCGCAATTCTTGTCTCTCTTGCGCTGACAGCGATTTTTTAAAGTACCCTTGAATGTGCATCAGAACATTGGCGTTATTTTTTCGACTCGCTCTATTGGTCAAAGCTTGCATGAATTTCAGGCGATAGAGCTGATAAAATTCTTGATTATCATAATCAGCTACCCTAGCCACTAACTGCCCAAGCGCTTTATATGACATTGGATCATGCGCCATCAAAGTCAGCTTATATCGAGAATGGAACGCCACTATTTTTCCAGATGTTGGCGCATCGCCTAAGCAGTCGTAGAAATCTTTTAGACTGAAGATTCGTGAAATGAAATTCTCTTTTAAAACAGGATCGTTTAAACGCCCATCTTCTTCCACCGGCAACCATGGCATTTTTTTCATTAACACATCGGTATATAGCCCAACACCTTCATTGCTTGCACCCGCTTTGGTGTACACTTTGACTCGCTCCATGCCACATGTGGGCGACTTTGCGCAAACAATGTAGCCACACAGCTCAGCTTGAGTCAGCTCTTCCACTTTGTGCTGTGAGTAATGGGTCATTTTTTCAGTGTGATCGATGGATTGATCTTTAGTTTCAACCAAAGCAATACGCTCTTCATTAGAAACTAAACGTATGGTCGGACGTGGCACCGTCATGCCCACTCCTACTTCTGGGCAAACAGAAATAAACTCAAAAAACGGCGCTAACTCTTTGGTGACAAATTTACTGGTTTTACTTCCGCTATCAAAACGCACTTTCTCGCCGATGACGCAGGCGCTAATGCCAATTTGAATAGAGCGATTTGATTCGTAGTCCGTGTGAGCATTCATCATGTTTCTATCCTTAAATGACGTTAAATCGGTGTTGTGAATCCATCTTTAAAATGTACGCAAAACAAGCAACAAGCGATCATATTTATATTTAAAAAGTGTTTATTGTGTTAATTTTAGATAGAATCAAAGTTCTAATCACAATGAACAAATAGACGTGCCTGAGAAAATCACCCAACACATCATCGAGCTTAATTTTTGCAAAAATCCATTATGTGCAGACTTTGGTTCATTAAATGCGGCGAATTATTCAATTCTCAGCGAACGAAAAAATCCACAGATTGCCTGTGCCAGTTGTCACAACATCTCTCCAATTATTTGGCCCGACGAACTGCAAAGCGAGCTAAGTTCACAACGTGAATATTTGCAAGCTAGCCTCACCGCATGTAACAACAAAGCGTGCGACAATTTGGGCTACAACGTGCAGCTTTATCCAGAGAAGTACTACTCATTTGGCTTTAGTGGCGATAAACAGCGATACCGTTGTAAGAGTTGTCAAAAGACCATCGTTGATCGATTTTCTGTAGCGAATCCCAATTTAAAAACGCACGTCACTATTTTGGCGCTGTTATTAACCGGATTTAGCTTGAAAGAAATCGCCATAAAATTGCAGATGCAAGCCAAAACCTTGAACGATCACATCAAAACCATGGCTGCAATTTGTCGCCATAAGTCGTCGGTTTTTGATCATCATTGGCAAAATCAATCACAGCAGTATTTATTAGGTAGCGACTATCACTACCTGCAACCCAATAGCGATAATGGCGTGCTTTGGGTGTGTACTCTCGATTTAAACTCTCACTATGTGGTGCATCAATCGGTCAATTTAAGTGAACAACCCAATTTATCTGGCAATCGCATCATTGCGAAAGAATACCTTGCCAGTATCAATACGCCGCAGTCAGAGCCTGCCAGCAATAAACTGGCTGACATCATTATGGCCCGCTTAAATGATCATCGAGCCAGAAGCCATCGCAATAACCCACTGCACAATAAAACCCAGCTCAATTACCCCGTTAAAACATCATTGGTGACGCCGATATACTGCGTAACTGCGCATTATCATCAGATAAATCAGTGGTTTCAGGAGATGAATAAGCTAACGCTGAGTCTCGCTTTTGAACCTATGCTCGCAGAAGCGGCAATCACCAGTTTTAATGGCATGCGTCAAAAGCAATCACTGGATCTGCTTTACCAAATTGATGATCCGGCATGGATAGAAGGAAGATTGGGCAGTAAACCGCAGCCCTTAATTTTTGCGCACAACAAGGTGACTTGGTCGTTGTCAGAACAAAAACACATTCGAGCAAACACTGAGCAGCGCGCTATCTGTCAAATCATCGAAAGTAATTTGACGCAAAAACAGGCTCACCAACTGCCTAAACACACGCCTATCAACAATTACATGGAGCGTTTCCATGTCATGTTCAAAAGCAGCGTCAATGAACCTCGGCGTAAGCGTCGCCCAGAAGGATTATTGCCTTTGTTAGATATCTATAAAGCGTGGAATAACCTGTGCCATCAGAACAATCCGGGAGAAACTCCCGCTGTTAATGCTGGGATATCTGAGAAGCCGTTATCGTTGGATCAATTGTTGCGATAGTTTGTCTTTCTTAAGACTCAGAGCGATTTACCCCATCAACAGCATTGCCACACCCAAAATAGCCACCAGCGTGCCAAATATTGAACGTCCAGAGAGACTTAAACCTTTTATCTTATAGATCAACAACATAAACAATGGACTGGCCGCAATTAAGGTTTGCGCAATGGCAGGGTTTGCGTATTTCAAGGCCACTTGTTGTAACCACAAGGCGAGAAATGTACCGACTGTAATCGCGGCTAGCAGATAATATCGGTCTGTTTTAGCCATCTTTTTTGCCGAACTCAACAAATGCGTAAACGGCTTAGGCTGAAAAAATGGAATGATCATCGCCACGGCCAACACGCCAATAGACAAACGCAACAGCGCGCCTAGCAGCGGATTGATATCCCCTGCCACCAAAGCAAAGTGTGAAATCACCACCCCGCTGGCTTGGCAAACACTGGCTAACAAACCATACGCTATACCTGATTTAGAATGTGCGTTATTGCCTGATGATGAGGGCTGTATCACGACAAATACCACCGCTATCGTGGTGACAAATATCCCCATCCAATTGAGCATACTAAGTCCTAACCCTAGAAAGATTAGCGCAAATACACCCGATAATGGCGGCGCAAGAGACTCGAGCAGTAAGGTATTATTAGGCCCAATTCTCTTTAATGCGGCAAAATAAGCACTGTCACCAATCGCAATACCAATGACACCAGAAAGCCCCAAAATAAGCGCGTGTTGGCTAGAGATCTCTATGTGTGGCACAGGCAATAATGGTAGCACTAACAGCATCATTGCGGAGCCCACTACACCTTTAATAATATTGAGCTGTAGCGCACTAAAGCGGTGACTAAATTGACCGTATATCCATGTCGCAATCGCCCACACCATAGCCGCACTCACCGCAGCGATTTCGCCTACAAAACCCACATCAAACCCTTAATTTGTAATAGTAAAATAGCGGCGATTCAAAACGCCCTAAACGCTCATTTAACAACACCCGTGACCGCTTGTTGAACACTAACTGCAACAGAAGTGAGTTACAAATCAGCAATTGTTAATTACATTTAACAAGCCACACCCTAAATAAAATCTCTTATAATCAATAAAGTAGTTGTATTCGCCAAAATAAAAGTTAAAAATATTACAACAATATCAGAACAAGCATTACAAGGATGAAACATGCTTCTCGATTACGTTGCTTTAGGATTATTAGTTTTCGTTGCTCTTGTCCTTTTCTATGGGGTGATAGTCATTCACGATATCCCCTATGAAATCGCCAAAAAACGAAATCACCCTCACCAAGATGCCATTCACGTAACTGGCTGGATCAGCCTGTTAACCCTACACGTTATTTGGCCGTTTCTCTGGATATGGGCCACCTTATGGCGCGAAGACCGTGGATGGGGAATGACGCAAATCAAACAAGAACAATCTGATTTACATCATGATATTACCCAGCTAAATCAGCAACTTCATGAACTCACCCAGCAAGTCGCCGAACTACAAAATCTCCAACAGCAACAACAGCAATCTCAAACTACGCCTAATCGACCCCCTCAATCTACTGAAGGAGATGCGTAATGGATCTACTACTGATACTGACCTACACCGCATTTTGTGTCGCAATATTTAAAATATTCAAAATCCCATTGAACAAATGGAGTGTCCCTACCGCTGTGTTAGGTGGCGTGATTTTGATTGGCACCTTAATACTACTGATGAACTACAACCATCCATTTACGCAAATTGGTCGCCAAGTTTACAACACCACACCGATAGTGCCGACGGTGAAAGGTCGAGTTGTTGAAGTCAATGTCAAACCCGATACATTTATTGTAAAGGGTGAGCCCTTGTTCACAATTGAATCTGAACCTTATGAAGCGGAGTTGATGAGCAAACAGGCCGATTTAGCCGCCGCAATACAAGCTGTTTATCAATTAGAATCGGATTACAAAGCCGCGCAAGCAGAAGTGATCAGAGCCATCGCTGAGCGTGACCGTATTCGACAAGAGTTTAATCGTTACTATTCGGGCTACAAAAAAGGCGCGTTTACCGCTCAACAAGTAGACACACGTCGCCAAAACTTAAAAGGTGCACAAGCCGATTTAGAAGCAAAAATCGCTATGGAAAACAGTGCTCGTGTCGCATTTGAATCTGAAATAGAGGGTGAAAACACCACAGTTGCTCGCTTGCAAGCTCAAGTTCGACAAGCCGAATTTAACCTTGATGAAACAGTGATCAGAGCCCCTACTAACGGCTTTGTCACGCAACTTATCTTACGTCCGGGACAAATGGTGGTACCTCTGCCACTGGCACCTTCAATGGTATTTATCCACGCTGAAGAGTTTTATTACGCTGGAGCATTTCGCCAGAATTCATTGCAACGCCTAGAGCCGGGATTTGAAGCTGAGTTCATGTTCCCAAGCTTACCGGGCAGAGTCTTCTCTGGCGAAGTGGTCAACGTCATTCCCGCCATGGCCGAAGGTGAAATCCAAGCGTCAGGCAGATTGTTAGGCACACAATCACTGAATGTACCTGGCCGAGCACTGGTAAAACTAAGACTTCACGATGACATATCCCAATACCGACTGCCATTAGGTGCCTCTGTAGAAGTTGCCGTTTATTCTGATAGTTTCCACCACGTCTCTATCATGCGTAAAATCTTGATTCGCATGAAGAGCTGGCAGAACTACCTGTATTTGGATCACTAATCATCCATTGATTCGATGTATTAAAAACCCCGCTACAGAGGGATCTGTAGCGGGGTTTTCTGATCTATTGGCTGTTGTGGTTGGAATGGAGATTAAAACAATTGGTTTAACGTAGAGCTACTAATCGTCGTTGAACATTTGGGTTTAAAACTCGGCAATAAAGATTAGAACTATGATAATAAAGCTCGAAGCTTTTCGATGATTTTGTCCCAAAGCTTGGTGTCACAAGCCCACAAATGACCCATCAGTTGTAATGATAGATACGCAGGAAAATTTTTTTCTTTGCAAAATTCAAGACCTGACCCCATTGACACACGTTAGTTTAAATTCGCACTAAAAAATAATATGCATCTGCTTGAATTCATCTCAATAAGGTACCATTTCAACTGTGAGACTAAGAGTCTTATTGTGGGAATAATAGAGGTATCTATGGCTAAGAATATTCGTGGAAATAATGATGGCACAAATGGTGAAAACGATTCATACACGATACCGGGGCGTGGTGCAGTTGATCGACAAACTTTGGTTAACGAAACTCGAAATGGCAATCACCCCAATCATCATGTTGTAAGGATCAACGGTGAGGATTACGTGAGAGCTAATCCAGACGCGAAAAACTCAAACAACATCAATAAATAGATTGGAGGGATTATGGCTCGAGCTGATTTACTATCAGATATAACGAATATTGTGGAGAGCTACGGCTTTTTACAATCAAATGACCAAACCCCATTTACCTATCAGCGCTCTGTTCGCTACCCAAGCTTAATCGATGAAAAAAATGATACTGCGCACTTTGTTTTGCATACAACAACAGAGCGTATTCAGATCACGGTTAAGTGGCAAGAAGTTGGCGGAACTGCGATTGAAAAATTGGGGTATACAGTTTTAGACGCTGGTCGCACCGCCTATGACCGATATTGGGTCGTGTGTGGTGGCGATGAATTAGTCACTAGAGCAATAGATTTTTTAAATGGACAAGTTGCTCAAGCACCAAAACTCTTTGCTATGGAAGTTCATACATTGGAAGAATTATTGTCTGATATAACCACTGGTGAGTTAGCGTAGACTGTAATGTTTAAGCTACAAAGCGTTCAATTTGGACAAAAAACGCTAGGTTTTTTGACTTGAAGTCAAGTTTAATGCCATCGTTTTTTGTCCATTAATACGACGTTATATTTTCATTTGAATTAGTTAGGTGCAGATGTGGCTAAATCTAGAAAAAAACTTGACCCTAAAATTAAGCAAAAAGTTTTAGATGAGTGTGGAAATAAATGCGCAAATCCAGGTTGTTCCAATTTGAGATCTCACATTCACCATATCGAGCATTGGGCAATTTATGAGTCTAATGATGAAAAGATTTTAATACCTGTTTGTCCTTCTTGTCATGATGCTATTCACTACGGAAGCATTAAAATAGATGATAAAAAACTATATGAATGGAAAAACATTGATCGTCCCTTACAATCAGGAAGATCTCATATTTACATAGAGCCTTCTCGAAATATTAAGCTTTTAACAGGTACAATTGCTCTATCAACTAAAAATAGAAAAGTTACGATTTTCAAACTATCAGAAAATAATAAATTAAGTTTTAAAATCCTTGATGGTGAAATTTCTTTAATAAATTTGAAGATATCAAACCTAAAAAACAAAGAAGTATTAAAAGTTTCAGATAATCACGTTAAAGTTCATGATTTAGAAAGTATTACCTTTAAGCAGGTCCCTGGCCACATAATTGCTTCGACAAAGAATGCAGAGCAATACATAGATTCATATTTGTTAGAAAAAATGAAAATAGAGCAACCAGATTACCATGTAAATTCAGAACTAATTCTTCTTGAATTAGAGGTTATGAAACCTGGACTAGTTAAAGTTATGGGGTGTTGGGCTGATGATGAGAAAGCAGTAATAATAACTAATAAATCGCTGTCTTTTTTGAGTCATGATTTACAGCAACCACTAAGCATGGTCGGTGATGGTGAGAACTCTGTACTCATGTATACAGGTTCCGTAGATTGTTCGCTATTTGGATTTAAAAAAGATTCAAGTAATAGTGCGTTAAAAATATAACAAATAAAGATAGATGTCACTCAGCCGACATCTTATCTCATTGTTGAGTAAGCTCGGTGCTACTTTACTATGTAACTTGTAGGATGGATTTTGAAGCAGACTTCATCGACAGTCTACGATCCATATATTAGGGAGCGCGTCAGGGAGCCATAAGTCAGGATACTGTGGAATGGTCTCGCCACACCTTAGCCATCGCGGTGTTTAGGCTTTATTAGCTCTTAGAAAAGCGAAAAGCACCCCGCAGGGTGCTTTCTAGAATGCTCAAGTTAGAGATATTGGCGAGAATTTTATTACCAACACTGTAGCCTAACGAGCTAGTGACTAAATTATGGTATAAAGCTACTGTAGTGTCAACTATACAACTCCAGGGAGTATAGTAACTATGCCTCGCTTGCCAATAACCTCATGTACCTTTGAACTTTTTACTATACCATTAAAACGTCTTTTCGCTTGTGCGGGTGTTAGTATATTGCTGTATGAAAGAGATTTGTATACATCTAGAGCTTCAATACTTGTAAGCCAATCAAAATGTGATTTGTAATGGGAGTCCAAATAATCGTTCTTTCTATCTTCGGATACCCAGCCTAGTATCCGGCACAATCGCTCATTTAAAGTCTTCATTCGCTGAATACTCTCTTCTGGTGTTGATGCCGCAGGATAGATTTCTTGGTTGGTTCTGTAGTGTTTGATCTGAGTGAACTTCCAAATAGGTTCGTGGTGAGCAATTCGGTTTCTTAGTTCATTGACCTGACTCAACCGCATTAAAAAGTCTTCTAGTGCGTTTTGAGACCAGTAAGTAGAATGGAGGGCGAAGTGCCCTTTAAGCCCTTTGAATAGTGCGCTTTGCCAATCTATTGAGTTGTTCGACGAAGTATCATTAATTAAAAACCCCCAGAAACCAAAACTTTGTGCCGCGATTACTTTTCCTGGTGTTGGTGCCGGATTTTTCGCTATTAATTGATTTCGATTTCTTCTTCCGCGACCTCGTGATTGAAAATGGGTGACTTTTCGAATCATATCCACTGTCTTAGGCTTTAATTGACCTAGGGTAATCAGGTGCTCATACCAATCATTATCGAATGCATGCCCTTGCTGTCGGTGCGCATTGAATTGGTGAGACAGCTCCCTATGAATAGTATTGCGAAGAGCTACTTCAAAGATACTAATTAATTTGAAAAAGGAAGCAGAAAGAGCGTCATTCCACAAATACAGCCCTAAGCACTCTTCATCTGAGTTCAGATGAAAGTAGCTACGGTAACTATTGAGACGATCGGAAGAGATCGTGTTAATGGTTTCAGTAATATTGTTAGGCTTCATATGCTTGAGGGTAGAAAAAGAAAAGTGCATTGTAAAGTGGATTTACGTGCGCGTCTAAATGCATTTACAAGCATTTAATATGGCTTCCCAACGCATGGCATTTTTCATTCCATCGTTAGGTATCATGGTACCGTTACCCACCTTAATGCCGCGTTAGCGGTCACGGAACTTACGAAGCTCAAAGTGATAGTATGTAGTGGTCAACAAATACCGGACACTATTTTAAGCCGATTTTCGGCAGTAACCGGCGAAACCCCATCATTTGCTTGATGTGGCCGCTGTCGATTGTAATAGTTCATCAGGTAATAGCTGATGTCTTTTTGGGCTTGGTTTTGGTTCATGTAACCAGTTGCCGGAATCCATTCTGTTTTCAGGCTTCTAAATAACCTTTCCATCGGCGCATTGTCCCAACAGTTTCCACGTCGGCTCATGCTTTGAGCCATTCGATATCGCCAGAGTCTTTGACGGAACTTGCGACTCCCGTATTGAACCCCTTGATCTGAGTGGAACATAACACCATCTGGTCGCCCTCGCTGTTCCCAAGCCATATCTAAAGCTTTAGTTGTTAGAGCCGAATCGGGTTTGTTGGATAGAGCCCAGCCAACAACTCGACGGCTATAAAGGTCTAGAACAACTGCCAAATATACCCATCTTGAGCCTGACCAAATATAAGTAATATCACCACACCAAACTTGATTTGGAATGGTTACCGAGAATTCTCTTTTCAACAAATTCGGGATGTCTGGACGTTCTGTTTTAGCCGATTTATATCGATGGGAGCCGGGTTGTTTACTTGCTAAACAGGCCTCATGCATTAACTTCCGTACTTTAAATCGGCCAATTTTGATGCCTTCTGAGCGAAGCATAGACACAATCGTGCGACTTCCAGCAGAGCCACGACTAATGTTAAAAAGCTCTCTTATCCTGCTAGCAAGCCGAACACGATTAGCATCGGGTTTACGCTGTTTAAACTCGTAATAGCAAGATGTAGCTACATCAAAAAGCTCACACAACAACTTGACTGATTCATGCTCCCTTAAGTGATCAATCAACGAGAGCGTTCGAGCTCGTCCGACATTAAGAGAGCTGTGGCCTTTTTTAATATCGACTTTTCCCTCTCAAGTCGATTAATCCGGGCTTCTAATTCTTGGATTTTTATCTGCTCCGAAGTAAGCGCTTTGGCCGTTGGGGTAATACCACCTCGCTCGATCTTAAGCTGTTCGATCCAGCGCCGTAAAACTGTTTCACCAACATCCATTGAGCGTGCTGCTTCGGGAACAGAGTAACCTTGATCAAGAACCAAGCATGCTGCATCCATTTTGAACTCAGAAGAAAATGTACGTCGTTGTCGTTTTGTCATTGAACACCTCATTAATTGTGGTGACTTTATCACCTAATTGGGTGTCCGGGATCATTAAACCACTACAATATAGTATCACTTTAGTATTCTTTTGGAGCGACAACTATGAAAGTTGAACTGGTAAGTTCTTGTTAAGCAAGCAATAGGTAAAGTAAGCAGCTATCAAACACACGACAGTATCTTTTCTAGCAATACGTCTATATTCAATGCTCCCCCGCCTAGGGGGAGCGACTACAACTTCAAGGCATCATAACCTTCTATAAATTAAGCCTTACCCCAGTGAAGAAACCTCACTTCATTTCCCTCTGTCGGATGCGCAGGAATATTCAAAGACAACAACAAAGAAACCCCTGCCATTACTGCGCCAATTACAAAGACCAACGATGGTGAGGTCAGCCAAATGATGCCAAAGGTTACTGGAATGACAACCGCTGCAATGTGATTAATGGTGAAGCTTACCCCTGCCGTTGATGCCATATCTGCGGGATCAGCAATTTTCTGGAAATAGGTTTTGATGGCTAATGCTAATGCAAAGAAAAGGTGGTCAACCACGTACAAGGCAGCAGCCCAGTGTGCTGATTTTACGACTGCGTAGCCAATGAAGACGCAAATCAAACCAAAATATTCAAACATCATGGATTTTCGCTCGCCAATTTTGCCAATCAAACGACCAATTTTCTTGGCGAACAAGAAATTAAACGTGTAGTTGATCAAAAACAGCAGGGCAATATCTGCGGCCGAATAGCCGAATTTCTCGACCATTAAAAAGCCTGCAAATACAGTAAAGATTTGGCGACGTGCACCGCTCATAAAGGTCAAAGCATAGTACAGCCAGTAGCGTTTTCTTAAAATTAGCTTTTTGTTTTGCACAGTGTCGGTATTAAATTGAGGGAAACAAAATGTCATTACCGCCACTAATACAATGGTCGTGCCACCAGTAATCGCGTACACCACGGAATAATCCAGTTTGAGCACCTGCAACATTACCCACAATGCGCCGTAAGTAACCAGTGAGGCTAACGCTCCGATGGATATCATCTTGCCGAGCATTTCTGGCGCTTCTTCTTTTGATAACCATTGCAATGACAGAGATTGCTTTAAGGTTTCAAAGTAATGGAAGCCACTCGACATTAATAATGTGGTTAGCAATAGCCCTGTTAAACTTGGGTAAAATCCTGTCAAAAGCGTGCCTAATCCAAGCATCACTAATGCCACTAGCATGAATTTTTGCTCACGAATAAACAACAGCACAAATACAACACTAAAGGCTAAAAAACCCGGGATCTCACGAACACTTTGTAGCAAACCAATATCTGCACCATTAAAATGGGCTTTTTCAATCACAAAGTTATTTAACAGTGCCATCCAGCTTGAAAATGCCACTGGCACAATGATGGAAATTAGAATTAAGAAATTCTTTGGTGTTTGCCACGATTTGTTATTTATCACTCAAGCTTATCCTCAAATTGGTCTGCATAGCCTTTTGGTGGTGGCGTCCACCCTCTTTCAGCGCGTGAATCACCGTCATGACGATCTGAACCCATGGCATCACGTATTTTATCTTCAAGCTCAATAAACAGCTTAATGAAGTTATTGTCGTAACGCTCACCCTCAGAATCATCCAACCAAGCATTATATAATTCATCTGAGCTCTGTTTCTCTACGTAAATATAAGAATGACGTTGTTGTTCTATTTGAAAAGGATGAAACCCCATACAACGTAACGCGACGGTGCCTACCTCTAGTGCAGAATGGAAGGTTTCACTTTCGATATGATGAGCACCCGCTTGACGCAGTTGATAAAAGTGTCCTCGGTCAAAGGCTCGGGCAATGACTTTAACTTGCGGGTAGGTGTGCCGAACGTACTTCACCAATTGTACTGACGACTCTTGATTATCAATGGCAACCACTAGCGCTCTGGCCTGCTCTATGCCTGCGGTGTGCAATAGATCTGGTTTAGTGGCATCGCCAAAGAAGGTTTTGGTGCCAATTTTGCGCAAATTACTGACCTGCGTGGCCTGATGATCCAGCACCACAGTCTCTACGCCATTATTTACTAGCAGTCGGTTCACTATCTGTCCGAAGCGCCCTACCCCTGCAATAATTACTTTGCCTTGCTCATCAATCACGTCTTGTTCGCCTTGATTGGTTTGCTTTTCAAATCTAGGCACAATAATTTTTTCATAGACAATGAATAAGCCGGGCGTAAAGAACATCGACAGCGCCACAACCAAGGACAAGGTACTCGCAATATCACTAGGCAGTACATTGTTTTGCACGGTAAAGCTAAGCAGTACAAACCCAAACTCCCCTGCTTGCGCAAGGCTTAGTGCAAACAGCCAGCGATTAACCCCTTTTATTTTAAAGACCACCGCGAGACACCATAAAACAACGCCTTTAAGCAGCATTAAGCCTAATGTGAGGCCAAGAATAAGAGCAAAATCATCAAACAAAATACCAAAGTTGATGCCCGCGCCAACGGTAATAAAAAACAGCCCTAACAATAAGCCTTTAAACGGCTCGATATTGGATTCTAATTCATGCCTAAACTCACTGTTTGCCAATACTACCCCAGCTAAAAATGTGCCTAGTGCAGGTGATAAACCGACTAATCCCATAAGCGCGGCAATACCAATCACTAGCATCAGTGCTGTTGCGGTAAAAATCTCTCGCAAACCGGATGAAGCCACAAAACGAAACAGTGGACGGCTAACAAAGTGCCCTCCTACAACGACCGCCACAATAGAAGCGGTGATCACTAACCCATACGCCCAGCCCGGAAGTCCGGCAACTAAACTCAGTTCAGGGTGATGGTTTGCACTTTCGACCACTGCTGACTGAGCGGCAGTGATCAACTCAGGTAAGGCAAGCAATGGAATAAACGCCAACATAGGAATCACGGCGATATCTTGAAATAGCAATACCGAGAAAGCGTTTTGTCCGCCTTGAGTTTTGCTCAATCCCTTTTCGCTAAAGGTTTGCAGCACAATGGCGGTAGATGAGAGGCAGAAGATAAGACCGATCGCCAGCGCAATCGACCATTGCACCTCTAGCATCAACGCGATAGCCATTACTATGCCCGCAGTGCCCGCCACTTGAATCCCGCCAAGCCCCACTAGGCGATTGCGCATGTTCCACAGCATCTTAGGTTCTAGCTCTAGCCCGACCAAAAACAGCATCATAACGACGCCAAATTCCGCAAAGTGCTGAATAGTTGCCGTCTCCGCGCCCACCAAACCGGTAATAGGCCCAATTACGACCCCTGCAATTAAATAACCTAATACCGAACCTAGACCAAGACGCTTTGCAATCGGCACTGCAATAACTGCCGCAATTAAATAGATAAATGCCTGTAAGAAATATCCAGTCATTACGCCTCTCCCTTTGTTTGTGGATCTGCATCAACGCTAGATAACAATGCTGATTCTAATAACAACGCCGAATCTAAATGCCCACTTAATTGAGGTAACCGACCCGCTTTTTCAAGATCCACCCTATCTTCAACGATGGCATTTAGTAGTAATTGCCACTGCTGTAAATGCTCACTCACCCGCCCTTCTTCAACTGCGGTTCTTGCGCCAAATAATACAAACGGCGCCCAATACTGCATGCCGATTAATGAGGCGGTTTGCTCTATAGGGTGCAACAGTTCTCGAATGGTGTAATGGTTGTAGCCATCGCATTGATACGCTTGTTCTTTACCGCCTGCGGTGATGGCGCACAACAAACGCTTACCGTGTAACGCAGTCCCTTTAGGGCCGTAGGCAAAATTGTATTCTAAAACTAAATCTTGCCACTCTTTAAGAATTGAGGGGGTTGAATACCAATATAAAGGGAACTGAAAGATCACCACATCATGCTCTCGCAGTCGCTGTTGTTCTCGCTCAATGTCGATGTCGTATTTGGGATAGTCTCGATATAAATCAACGCACGTCACGCCAGTAATGGTGTTAGCAAGCTTAAACAATTCGGCATTCACTTCTGAGCGCGCTTGCGAAGGATGCGCAAATAGCAATAAAACGCGCTGTTTGGGCGTTACTGCACTATGACTATTGACTGGTTGATTCATAAAATCCCTTATTCTTTATCCATTCAAATCACTGAAATAAAACACAAATATTTTTCAATAAACTGCACTTAGCATCAATCGAAGCAACACTTAGCATTAACCAAATAAAAACCAAAGGTTAACCAAGTTATTTCATTTGAGTTTGTAAAAAGTGATCCACCGCAAGCTATTGTTTTGATTTCAGGTTTAGGCTATGTGAAACTTGTTGCTTTTGTTAATTACTGTTACACGTGACCATTACAGCATAGTCAAACAAAAGCCACTATCGATACTGATTTATTATCCGCAAGGTATTGTCTGCAAGGAGCCGCAGTGAAGTCTTATTCGTCCATATTATTTCTGGCATTTCTATCCCTATTCTTTTCTCCATTAAGCATTGCAGCCACCGGCCATAGCGCGCCCGATCTTACTCAATCTGGCGTCGGCTATCTGGCACTGTTCATTTTTGCCATTGCTTATTGTTTGGTGATGGGAGAAGAGGTGCTAAAGCTGAGGAAATCAAAGCCAGTGTTAATGGCGGCGGGACTGATTTGGATCTTAATTGGCTTCACTTTTTTAAGGCTTGGTGAGATTGATGTTGCCAAGAGCGCACTTGACCACAATTTATTAGAGTATTCCGAACTGCTGCTGTTTTTACTGGTCGCCATGACCTACATCAGCGCAATGGAAGAGCGCCGTCTGTTTGACTCACTGCAATCATGGATGGTCAGCAAAGGCTTTAACTTACGTTCCCTATTTTGGCTGACCGGGATCTTATCCTTCTTTATCTCGCCGATTGCCGATAACCTCACCACCGCGCTGTTAATGTGCGCTGTGGTCATGAAAGTGGGCGGTACTAACTATAAATTTATCAATATCGCCTGCGTTAATATCGTGATTGCCGCCAATGCCGGCGGTGCATTTAGCCCCTTTGGCGATATTACGACGCTGATGGTATGGCAGGCAGGCCACGTCAACTTTGAACAGTTCTTAACCTTATTTGTGCCCTCAGTGGTGAACTACATCATCCCTGCGGTCATCATGTCTTTATTTGTACCGACTACTCAGCCCGATACTGTGCATGAGCATGTGGAGCTAAAACGTGGCGCGCGCCGCATCGTGGGCTTGTTTATTTTAACCATTGCCACTGCGGTTGCCTTTCACGGATTATTCCACTTCCCTCCTGTTATTGGCATGATGATGGGACTGGCCTATTTGCAATTTTTTGGCTTTTTCTTACGCAAAACTCTGCCAAGTTCACTGGCGAAGAAAAGAGCATTAGCAGAAGCTCGCCATGATGAAGCGGCACTACAACGTTTAGGTTCAGTAGTACCATTTGATGTATTTCGACGCGTCTCGCACGCTGAGTGGGATACGCTGCTCTTCTTCTACGGCGTAGTGATGTGTGTGGGTGGGTTGAGCTTGCTAGGCTATTTAGGGCTAGTTTCTGAAATCATGTATACCCAGTGGGACCCTATTTGGGCGAACGTGATGGTTGGCGTGTTATCCGCCATTGTCGATAACATTCCGGTGATGTTTGCCATATTAACCATGCAACCAGAGCTTTCTATGGGTAACTGGTTGTTAGTAACCTTAACCGCAGGTGTGGGAGGAAGTTTGCTCTCCATCGGCTCTGCGGCGGGGGTGGCATTAATGGGCGCCGCGCACGGCAAATATACTTTCTTTGGTCATTTAAAGTGGATGCCCGTAATTGCCTTAGGTTACGCTGCTAGCATCGTCACACATTTATGGATTAACGGGCATCTGTTTTAAAATCGGAATTGAAATTGATCTAAATCAAGAATGAGCGCTACGCAATATGGGTAACTAGGCGCTCATGAATAGATATAGAAGTAATTCAATGACACAAGTAGATCAAAACCGTTTAGTAGATAACTTTCTGCATTTAGTAAAAATTGATAGTGAATCAGGTAACGAAAAAGAAGTTGCCCTTGATATTGAATCACAACTGCAAGGGTTGGGATTTTGCGTAGAGCGCCTTGCCGTGCCTGAAACGCTATCCAATGGCTTCAACATTTATGCAAAATTACCGGGCACACTAGACGGCAGCATCGTACTTAGCTGTCATATGGATACGGTTACTCCAGGTAACGGTATTCAGCCAATCATTGAAGATGGCATCATTCGCTCAAATGGCGAAACCATTTTAGGTGGTGACGATAAATCTGGCATTGCCGCTATTTTAGAAGCAGTGAAAACTCTGCAAGAGAATAACCTTGCGCATAAAACCATTGAAATCGCATTCACTGTGTATGAAGAAGGCGGCCTGCGCGGCTCACAAGAATTTGATTGCGCTAAGATTGAATCAGAAGTGGGCATCGTTTTAGATTCAGGCGGCCCTATTGGCACTATCATTGCTGTTGCCCCGGGTCAGCAAAACTTAAAAGTGACCATTACAGGTAAACCGGCTCACGCAGGGCTTGCGCCAGAGCAAGGCATCAATGCGCTCACTGTTGCCTCTGATGCTATCAGCAACATGAACCTCTCTCGCATCGATGAAGAAACCACGGCTAACATCGGCGTAGTCTCTGGCGGACAGGCGACCAACATCGTAATGCCAAGCCTATACCTAGAAGCAGAAGCACGCTCTTTGGATGAAGGTAAACTGGCGCAGCAAGTATCGCACATGGTCGAGACTTTTGAAGCGGCAGCAACTAAGCATGGCGCAAAAATTGATATCGTTTCTAGTCGCGCCTACAACCCGTTCCAAATCCCTGAATCGCACCCGCATATTCAGTCGGTCAAAGAAGTGTTCACTCAACTGGACATTGAGCCTATCGTAACTTCTACAGGCGGCGGTAGTGATGCGAATATCTTTGCAGAGAAAGGCTTAACCATTGTTAACCTATCTACGGGTATGGCAAAAGTGCACACCACCGAAGAGTATATTGCTATTGAAGACATGCGTAAGATTTCGCAGTTCTTAATGGCGTATTTAACCAAATAAAAGCATTTAGCCAAATAAAAACAGAGTAATAGGGCTCACCTAGGCGCATTTAAGCGTAGGTGAGCCATACAAGCTAATCTGCATTCAAAGCTAGACTTTGCTCGGTATGTAAATCAAATAAATGACACTGAGCAGTATTAAAATGCAATAAGGCTTCATCGCCACTTTTAGCAATGTGCTGACCATCAAACGGCACGCGCGCCACCAACTTGTCGTCACCTACCGTGAAGTACAAATACAGCTCGTTACCCATAGATTCCACCACATCGACTGGATGCGTTTGCGTATTAACGGCTACGGCTAAATCATTGTCTTGATGCGCCAATTGAATATGCTCTGGACGCACGCCAAACCACACCCACTGACCGATTTTATCTCGCGCGATAGCTTGCTTATCTTGCGGTAATTGCCAACAAACCCCACTTTCAGACTCGACGCTCATCACCCCATCAATCTCAACAATTTTGCTTTTTATTAGGTTCATAGCAGGCGAGCCAATAAAGCCTGCCACAAACTTATTCGCCGGGTATTGATACAGGTTCATCGGCGTATCCACCTGCATGATTTTTCCTTGATTTAACACGCAAATACGGTCACCGAGCGTCATCGCTTCCACCTGATCATGGGTCACATAGATCATGGTGGCATTTTGCCCTTCTCGTTTTAAATCACTGTGCAGCTGTGAAATGCTCACTCGCGTAGACACGCGTAATTTAGCATCTAGATTGGATAATGGCTCATCAAACAAAAATACATCCGGCTTGCGCACCATAGCGCGTCCTAGTGCTACGCGCTGTCTTTGCCCGCCGGACATTTCGCCGGGTTTATTATCCAATAAATGTTCAATATCTAAGGTTTTAGCCGCCACTGCGATACGCTCTTGTATCTCGTCTTTAGGCAGTTTTTGCTGTTTTAAGCCAAACGCCATATTGTCGTAAACGGACATGTGCGGATACAGCGCATAGTTTTGGAACACCATAGAGATGCCGCGATCTTTTGGAGGCAAATCATTAACGCGCTTATCACCAATATAAATATCGCCGCCTGAAATATCTTCCAGCCCTGCAATCATGCGTAAAGTGGTGGATTTGGCACAGCCAGACGGGCCAACAAACACCATAAACTCGCCTTCACGAATATTAAGGTTGATGCCGTGTACCGCTTTAAAGCCATTTGGGTAAGTTTTCTCTACCCCTTTTAGTGTTACTTCAGCCATGGTTTACCCTTACATCAATTCGTTAAATTCGGTCGGGTTAAAATCCGCCACCGAAGCAATCACAATATCAGCCATCGGCTCTAGCTCATGTTGCTGCGCCGTACCGGTTAATACACCGACGTTTTTTGCGCCCGCATTGCGACCAAATTCCATGTCCGATACCGTATCGCCAAACATAATCACTTCGTGAGGCTTTATTCCACACTGCTCGCAAAACGCATTGAGCAGTGCTGGAGCAGGTTTTGGTTCAATATCACCATCGGAATAGCCGACATAGTCAAACAGACCCTCTAATCCCGATTGCTGTAAGGTATAAAGAGTGGAATCTTTAGTGTCTGCTGTGGCAACGCCGAGGAGCATACCTTGCTGTTTTAACTGGCTCAGCTTGTCACCAATGCCCGGCAAAGCCTCGATCCACTGCGGATTTTGTTCCACTTGCTCATTAAACGCCAGTTTCGTGATTTGGGTAAATTCTACTAACGTCACTTTCGGTTTCAGCAGTTCAAACCACACTAGCGCGGTATCTTCCACAGGATTTGACGCCAATAATCCATAGTTATCAACCACATCCCCTTCAACGCCAATCGCTAATAAAAGCTCACTACTGGTCACATTTGAGTTGGCATTGTGCTGTTCGCTATACGCTTTAACTTGCTCACAGGCGGCGCGCGCAACATTGAGCCACATGTTATGAAATTCGAGTAAGGTACCGTCTTTGTCAAATAACAGTGCTTTATACTTCGTCACTATTTATTCGCTCCATTAGTTCTCCCCAAGTATCGACTAGGGGTTGGTTAAATTGTGGTTTTGAGCCATCAAATACTGCGTTAATGCATCCTTCAAACTCATTTTGTTCAGCGGCGATGTTCCCGCTATCAGGCATATGTCCGCGCCGAATATCGACGCGGCACCAAGCGTACCCTTGGGCAATACGTACCGCTTGCGGCTGCTCGCTCAGCGCAATACGCGCTACGACAGCACCATCGACAATACATTCTGCGTAATAGGGATGATGGCTATCGGTCACCGATAACTGATAAGTTAACTCCTGCCCTTTTGAGTCTTGTCCCGGCTGTAACTCTGTCGCGCTATCATCCGAGTAAATAGCAAACTGCAAACCGCAGCGACGCTCTATATAAACCTGTCCGTTTCTAAGCCCTGACAATATCCCTTCACCACTTAAACCGTGGCTATACACAAAGGTAGAAGGATCGCCATATAGCGAAGGCTCACTGGCTTTTGGATTACGCTCATAAGGCTGTAAATGACCATCACTGCCGCCCACGGCAGTAATTCGATGGCCGCAATTCCACATTTGCGTGAGTACCAGTAGCGCATCGTCGGTCGCTTTGGCCGAGGTAGACCAAGTGGGATCGCAACACACTTCAAAGGTAGAGACTTGTGCTAGGGCAATATCTTGATACTGCCAATGCCAAGGCTTCATCATCGGATGATTTAGACTTATCGAGCTATGGCCTTGGGTAGCGATATCTAAACCCGCCTGTATGGTGGCAACACTGCTGTGTTCAATCGCTCTTAAATCCAATGAGCTAGTCGGCCCATGCACATTGAAATGCCCTAGATCGGTAGTGACTTCGATTGCAGGTAAAAAGAGACACTGCTTTGATATAGGCAGTTTCGGCTGACAAATGTTGTGCTCAGTGAAAAAGAAAAAATCAAGATCTTGCGCTTCGACGATATTGTTCGCCGCTTGCAAGCTATTGTGCCCATCTGAAAGTTGACTATGGGCATGCAAATCGCCCCGATACCAACGTGACTCAGTACAAAGCAGATTTGAATAATCAAATTCAATGCCATGCGCTGGAGTTACGACTGAAGTGAGCTGTAAATGCTCGGCGTAGTCTTGCACTTCATCAACATAGATATTTTGTTCTTGACTGAAACACTGCACCGCCACCTGATATTGCATGCCGCGCTCACCGCGAAATTCGCCCTCTAAGTTATACAATTCCAAATACCATTCGCCTGCGCTGATCTCACCATCAATTGCGCCGAAACCTGAGTTTTGGGATTGGATAAGCAAAGATTTGTGCGACTTTTCAAACAACACTTTGCCACGAAAAGCGTGCTTTGCATCGTAAACCGCAGCGTATAAGAATCCCTTAGTCACCGTGGTACCGGTAATTCTTACCAAATCAGTGTCAACAGGCACGTCAAAAAGCATGCGCTGTCTGCCAAATGTGACTTCACCTGTAAATAAGGTCATTATGTTCACCACGTTCATCTGGGGTAAAAGGGATAATTAAAAATGGCCCACCCTAAAGTGGACCACTTCTGTATGCTAAATCTATGTGCTTGAAACGTTAGACGCACATAGATAATTAAGCCGTGACTAAGAGCGGTTGGCTCTATCTAGTGCACGTTGTGCTCTCTTAGCCGCTTGCTGCAGTGCTTTTTCCGCAGGCACGTTTTGGATTTGCACCTGATCGGCGGCCAACTTCAATGCGTCCATGATCTGGCCGTTGGTTGGGTCTAAGAAGTCTTTAGTTGCCGTGTTCGCCTGCTTCAAAGGAATCAAAGCTTGCGGGTTTTGCTGAGTAAACTCTTGGTATTCTGATACTTCAGAAACGCTGTTACGCACTGGAATGTAACCAGTGAACATTGACCAAGCCGCCGTGTTTTTCGCATTGGTGTAGAACTCAACAAATTCAAACGCCCCTTTGGCAGCAGCGTCGTCAGTGCCTTTTGGCATTACGTACACCAAAGCACCTGCTTGTGGCGCAGCTGGATGTGAACCCCAACCTGGCTGAGTTGTTGCGCTGAGCTTAGTAAAATCAAGGTCACCCTGATCGCCTGATGAACCGGTATAACCCAGAGCTTTGTCTTTCATGACGTCATCAATGGTTTTGTACCAGTATTCCCAGCCTTGACCGCCGTAATGAATGCGCATGATTTGATCGTCATGAATCCATTTGCGGAAGCTATCCCACACTTCAACCCACTGCGCTGAATCAATCAGCACGGTTTTGCCGTCGTCACTGATGATTTTCGCGCCATTTGAAAATGCAGCATCAATTAAGTTATCAGCGCCCCACATTGGCTCCCAGCCGTAAAACGTCACGTCACCTTTCGCATCGCGTTGGGTGACTTTTTCTGCCACTTTTGCCACGCCCTGCCACGTGCTGAGATTTTTTTCAGTAAAACCATTATCAGCCAATACTTGCTTGTTGTAGTAAAACACTTGCGTAGTGCCGTATGCAGGCAAACCAATCACAGAGCCATCTTCTGCGGTAACTTGATCTTTAAATGCGCCAATGAAGTCAGAAAAATTAAATTCCGCGTCCATAAAGCTGGTCAAATCACGGCTCAAACCACGGTTATGCATTGCCACCGCGCGACCTGAATCTAGCAGAACCAACTCTGGCGCCGTTTTAGAGGCTAAACCTGCTTGTAGTTTTTGGTACGTTTCTGAATAGTTACCCTGCAACGCCCCTTTGACCACATACTGGTCTTGACTGGCATTAAACTCTGCAATTAACTCATTCATCATCTTCTGTGGTTTAGTACCACCTGAGTACCAGAAGTTAACTTCTGTAGCAGCCAGAACATTGCTAGAAAACATTGCAACGGTTGCTGCGCTTGCGCACACAAGTGCTAAGGTTTTTAGTTTCATTTCTATTTACTCTTTTACGCCGTTATCGGCGATACCTGAAAGAATCGTCTTTTGACAAATGACGAATAAAATTAACAAAGGCAATACGGCTATGGTGCTGGCGGCCATAATTTGCGACCAGTTCAAGCCGTAGTTACCCTCGGCAATAAAGTAGTGACGAATCCCGGTGGCAATCAGGTTTAATTCCTGAGAGGTAATCACCAAGCTTGGCCACATATAACTGTTGTAGTTAGTAATAAAAGTGATCAGAAACAGCGTTGCCACTGCCGCTTTACATTGCGGTAAGATGATTGCCCATAAAATTTTAAGCTCACCTGCACCATCAATTCTTGCCGCCTCGATTAAAGACGGATGAACTTTGATAAACACTTGTCGTAGATAAAACACGCCAAATACTGAGGCGGCGTTAGAGGCAATCAAGCCCAAGTGCGAATCAATCAAACCCAATTTTGCCAAGGTGATGTACGACGGAATGTAAGTCACTGCGCCGGGCAGCATGTAACAGCCCATCACCACAAAATAGAGTACGGTTTTGCTGCGAAACTTTAGCTGTGTCAGCGCATAGGCAAACATCGCAGAGTTAACAATCACCAATAAAGTGGTGAACAGCGCCACGCTAAAACTGTTGAAAATATACAAACCAAACGGCGCACTATGGAAGGTCTCGACAAACGTCTCCCAGCGAAACTGTGCCGGAATTAAATCCAACGGATTGGCGAAGATCTCGTCATTGGTTTTTAACGAACCCGATAGCATCCACAAAAACGGGAACACCATAATGGTTCCGCATACCAACAAAAACAGGTGCTTGGCTAACGCCAGAAACGACAGACGCTGTGCCTGCAATGCCCACCCTTGAGTTGTACCCATCCATAACGACTTTATTCTTTTGTTGAGTGCGATGTGACGGAGCTCTTCACTTGCCTCTAACACTTGCGTGCTCATAATTTCGTCCTCAAAAATTGTTTAGTAATACACCCAGCGTTTACCGATATAGGTATTCGCCAGTGCCAGTAATCCGGTAATCAAGAAGATGACTAATGACGTTGCCGCCGCAGGCCCCATTTCATATCGCTCAAACGCTTGTTGATAGAACAAATACAGCAATGTTCTGGTTTCGCCGCCCGGCCCGCCTTGAGTCAGTATTTGAAACTGATCGAACGCCTGCATGGCAGTGATGATGTTGACCACCACCAAAAAGAAAGTGGTTGGCGAAATCAATGGCAGCGTGATTTTTAAGAAACGGGTCAAACTGCTACATCCATCAATCAAAGACGCTTCATATAAAGAGTGTGGGATCTTGTTCAGAGCGCTGATATAGAACAGCATGGTCCAGCCTATCGCCTGCCACACAGTCACGATAATGACCGCCATCAACGCTGTATTGCCGTTTTCTAACCACGGAATGGCGCTAAAACCCATTGACTCTAAAAGATGATTTGCCAGCCCTGATTTGGTCTCAAACACCCATGACCAAACAATCGATACCGCCACTGTTGGTGTGATCCAAGGAGAGAAAATCACCGCGCGATAGAACTGACTACCATGAAAATTTTTGTGTAGTAACAGCGCAAAAACCAAACCTAAAATGATGGTTGGAATCACAACACCAAGGGAAAACCAAAAGGTGTTCAGCGCCGCTTGCACAAATTCAAAATCCTCAACCATGTACTCATAGTTTTCTAAACCAATGAATGAATAGTCAGGCGAAATGTAGTCCCAATCGGTGAAGCTGATGTAAATTGAATACCCAAATGGCATCAGCCAAAAAGTAAACAATGGCACCAGCAATGGCGCGGTAAATAACAGCACCTTTAAGCGATTTTTCAGTGGTTCAGAGAAAGCACTCATGGTGACCTCGTTCTTGTTTCGTATGGGTACAAATTACATTTTGTTTATGACAACTTCGTAGAAGCGCCTTTCATTTTTTTTATGGGTATCCATAAGAAAATCTTTACTCGGCTTCTCCCTCTTGCATTTGGTGATACAGCCAATCACAGAAGAAATTTACTTTGGCATTGCGGCGATTTTTAGTAATTAAATAGTGGGCAGACTCAGCCGGCATGCTTGAATCACAGGCCAGCACTAGCTCGCCTTTATCAAGCAATTGCGACACCACCAGCGAGCGCACCAATAACATGCCAATGCCATGCTTGACCGCTTCTAAGGCATGTAGGGAATTGCTCACCTCTAACAGAACCTTCGGCATCGTCATTTCAAATTGATTGTGGCTTAGCCATTGCAGCCAGTTTTCTCGATAGCCCTTCACCTGCACGGTGGCCAGTGAGGAAAAGTCATGCTGACTCAACTGCTGCTGATGTTGCGCTTTAAAAGCAGGGCTGCAAACCAACTGCCAATGCTCTTGAAACAAGCGTTCGCAGTGGGTGTCTTCGCTTTCGACTTTGCCATTAGTCAATTCAATATCAACGCTCTGGCAAGGCGTTGTTGAAGGCCAGTCAACTTGCTGAATGTCTAAACGAATAAACGGATATTTTTTATAAAAAGAAGGTAAGCGAGGCAGTAGCCAGCTGTGACAAAAGGTATGGTTGACGCGCAAACTCAGGACATCCGTTTCTTTTTCGCCAAACAATATTTGAGTTTGTAATTTAAGATGAGCAAGTGACCCCGACACAATCGGCTGATATTGCTGCGCCGATGAGGTCAGCTTTACCCCTTTTGAACTGCGTTCAAATAAGGTTGTATCTAGAAAGGCTTCTAAACTTTTAAGTTGCTGGCTAACGGCGGCTTGAGTAACGCAAAGTTCACGAGCAGCCGCGCCAATAGAGCCAAGACGGGCAACCGCATCAAATGCGACCAAAGCGCGCAGTGGAGGTAACATAGCTTTACCTAATCGAAATAAAAGAAGAAATTACTTCAATTAGGTTGCATAAATTTGCCACTTTAATGACAGAAAAATGAATGGTACTAAATAAGGAAGGTGTATCTAGCAAGGAAAAGCCGCCATTGCTAGCACTTAAAAATTCGTTTTATCAATGAGTTACCGAGTTAGAGAACACATTGATGATCACGGTTCCCGTTAAAATAAAGCCAATACCCACCACGGCATAAATATCTAATTTTTGCCCGTAAAACATCCATGCGATAGAGGCCACCAATACCATGCCTGAGCCACACCAAATCGCATACGCAACGCCCAGTGACATACTTTTGACGGTCAACGACAACAAATAAAAGGCACAGCCGTAACTTGCCAATACCGTTAAGGTGGCAGGTACTGAGGTAAACTGATTGGTTTTTGGTAATAAAGACGTGGCAATGACTTCCAAAATAATCGCCATCGACAGTGCTAATAAAGGGGGTAATGATGACAGCATTGGGTCTCCATAATATTAATTCTTCTGTTAATTTACGTCCATTTTATGTCGAAACGATGCCAAAAGTAGATAGAGAATATTATCAATCTCTATAGGTTTTATGATTAGCCGATAAAATAGCCTTAGCGCTATAAACTTCCGCTCTTCCCCCTCTTTCGCCTTTCCCTTACAATGGAGCCATTAATAGACTCAGTTGTATAAAATAACTTTATGAATTACTTCACCAATTTCCTGAAAGGGTTGGCTATGGGTGCAGCCGATGTTGTGCCTGGTGTTTCTGGTGGTACGGTTGCCTTTATTACCGGTATCTACGACACCTTGCTAGAAAGTATCCGACGCGTGAACCCTTCGCTGATTGGCGTATTGCGCACAAAGGGAATTAAAGGCGCTTTTGCGCATATTAACGGCTTATTTTTGATCTCTTTATTTGCCGGTATTCTTACCAGCCTGCTAACCCTAGCTAAACTTATCTCTTGGCTACTGGTTACCCATCCTGTACCACTGTGGTCATTTTTCTTCGGCCTTATTTTAGTCTCTATTTGGCACATTATGCGTCAGATAAAGTCTTTTGCATGGACTCGTTGGATTGGCTTTGCATTGGGCGTAGGCTTAGCGTATGCCATGACAGTATTAAACCCACTGCATCTTGAACCGACCGCCATCAACATTGTGTTATCCGGCGCGATTGCTATTTGTGCGATGATCTTACCGGGCATTTCAGGCAGTTTTATTTTGCTGTTAATTGGCATGTATAGCCCTGTTCTGGGCGCATTAAAAAGCCTAGATATTGGCTTTTTGGTGCTGTTTATTGGCGGTTGTTTGTGTGGTTTGCTGAGCTTTTCACATCTGCTTTCTTGGCTATTACAACGCTTTAGAGACATTACCTTAATGTTCTTAGTGGGTTTAATGGTCGGTACACTGCCAAAAATTTGGCCTTGGAAACAAACGCTTAGCTGGCGCATCAACTCCAGTGGCGAACAAGTGCCTTTGTTACAAAAAAACCTCATGCCTCACAGTTTTGAGTCGATAACGGGGACTTCGTCACAACTTGTCTTAGCAATTGTCATGATGTGCATTGCAATTGGTTTAGTATTGGCATTGGAGAAATTTGCCGAAGACAAGTAATGAATAAATTATTAAAAGGCCTAGCGGTGCTTTGCGCGCTCGGACTAGGCTTTTTTTCTCAAGATATTTATCGCACTATCCAATCAATGAATGCGGATAACGCATCCATTGAACTCAGTCAAACCTGCCCACTTTCTACCACTGCTTGTACTATTGATGATGTAAACATTGTCCTTGCTAAAGATGTGGTTTCCCCAATGCAACCAACTGATATTGAAGTGACTTGGCCTGCCAATAACGAACCTCAATTATGGGTTGAATTAGAGGGTAAAGAAATGTCGATGGGGGTGGCAAAATTTGTTCTCACCAACCAAGGAAATGGTCATTTTGTGGGTACTTTATTACTGCCGGTTTGTCACAGTGATGCCATGACGTGGATTGGCTCTATTCAATCTAAAACCGAACAACTTCCCATCTCAGTAAGGATGCAAAGATGAGTAGAAATTGGGTACTGACCCTAATTATCGCCGCCGCACTCGGTTTTGGCGTAAAAAGCTACCTTGATGCGCAAACTCAAAAACAGCAACAGCTCATTCGCGAGCAAGCCAATAACCCGATAGTCACCGGAAAAGACAATCAGCAAATGCCATTGTTTAATCCCAATGATCCGCGCATCAACGTGGTGTATTTTGGTTTTACTCGCTGCCCTGACGTTTGCCCTACTTCATTGGCTATGCTCAGCGCCGCGCTGAATCAAGTTTCCGAAGAAACGCGCCACAAAATTCGCCCTATTTTAATTACCTTAGATCCTGATCGTGATTCTGGTGATGACGTGGCTCAATACGCCCAATATTTCCATAACAGCTTTGAAGGCTATCGAGCTGAACCGGACATCCTTGATGCTTTAGCCATAAAATATGGCGTAATCCATATCAAAACAGAACTAGAAAACTCAGCGTTAGAATACACCGTAGACCACAGCTCTTATTTTTACTTTCTGGCTCCTGACGGCACAGAAATACTCAAGGTTCCGCACACTCTTACCCCTGCGCCACTGATTAAAGCTATCAACGATATCACTACGGAGACACCAGCATGATCGCACGAATTTCGACCCTTATTTTGTTACTACTTTCGCCACTGGTTTACGCGCACAATGCAATTACCGTTTCCGATGCATTTGTTAAAGAAACGCCGCCAACGTCAACCACCAGCGCAATTTTCTTAAAAATTGACAACCCGAGCAGTGAAGATCGCGCCTTAGTTTCTGCCAGCACTCCTGCGGCTAAGATCACTGAACTGCACACCCATGCGATGCAAGATGGAGTAATGAAAATGCGCCAACTAGAACGCATTGCATTACCTGCTAAAACTGAAACGGTATTAAAGCCGCACAGCTTGCACATTATGCTATTTGATATCACTGAGCCTTTAAAAGAAGGTATGGTGATCCCTCTTACATTAACCTTTGATAGCGGACGTACTTTGAACCTATCTGTACCGGTTAAAAAAATGAAAATGATGAAACACTAATGAATTTACAACATCTTGGCTGGCAACCCTTTTTCCAGCAACAATTAACGCTGGATGATTATGAACAGGCTATTGTTGCCAGAGTTAGCGCGCACCACCGCTCCGGTTATCAACTATTAACCGAGAGTGAAGAAGTCTCACTGCCTATGCACGACTCACTGCCCGCTATGACAGTGGGTGATTGGGTGCTCCTTGATCATCAAATGCAGTTTCAGCGCTGTCTTGAGCGAAGCTCGCTGTTTTCTCGTAAAGCAGCAGGCTCGAAATTAGCAGAGCAAAAAATTGCCGCGAACATCGACACCGTTTTTATCGTCATGTCACTTAACGATGATTTTAATTTGAGCCGAGTGGAGCGTTATTTAGCTCTTACCAACGAAGCGCAAGTTGAAGCTGTGATTGTATTGACTAAAGCCGATCTTTGCCCTGATGCGCAGAACTTAAAACAGCAAGTGCAGTCGCTCGATCCTATGCTGCTCATCGAAACGGTAAATGCGCTCGATTACGACAGCGTTAAAGCCCTCACCCCTTGGTGTAAGACGGGCAAAACCGTTGCGTTTTTGGGCTCATCAGGGGTAGGTAAATCAACACTGGTGAATACACTGCTGCAAGAGCAGACGCAACAAACAGGCGCAATTCGAGAGGATGACAGTAAGGGACGCCATACCACCACAGGGCGTACGATCCACACTATGCCTAGTGGCGGCGTGTTATTAGACACCCCAGGGATGCGTGAGTTGCAACTGGCGAACGTCAGTCAAGGGCTCAGTGAAACCTTTGCTGAAATTGAAGAGCTTGCAACGCAATGCCGTTTTTCTGACTGCTCTCATCAAAATGAACCCGGTTGCGCCATTCAAAAAGCGCTACAAGCGGATCAATTAGACGAAAGGCGACTTAATAACTACTTAAAGCTGCAACGTGAACAAGCGCGCAACAGTGCTTCTCTGGCTCAGCTTCGCTCGCAAGATAAGCAGTTGGGCAAAATGATTCGCTCTGTACAAAATGAGAATCGATCACGCAAGAATAAGTAAAGTATGTGGAGTGCATAATTTCAGATCAACGGATGCGGGTGAATAGATGCTATTCACCCGCATTTTTTATTCCACACCATCACCGACTAAACAGCGATAGCCTTTTGCCGGCACCGTAAATTCAAGCCTGCCGTCGTCCGGGTAAAGCGCTTGTTGCTCGACTAAATCAAACATCGCTTTCTGCCAACGAATCCGCACGTTAATCGCAACATCTGACTTATTAATTGCCACTAAACCATTTTCTGCGCGGCTAAACACAATATGTTCGTCGCTGACCTCTAGCACTGTCATCGGTAAGCTGTGCACATGATTGTGAAAATCAATCAGGGTTTTCATTCTCGGATCTTGCCATGCATTCATCCAGCGCGGATGACCACTGCTATCATTTATTCCGCTGGTATCAAGGTCGGTATACACCAAAGGCACTCCGCCATCGCGGCACAATATGTAGCAATACCCTAGCCACTCATATTCCTCAGTCATGATCAGCCCTTGAAACACATCGTTGTTCGGGATGTCATGGGTGATCACAAAAGTGATGGCGCGCTGACGTTTTAACGCTTCACCCACGTTATACGGGTCAATTAACGCTGACATGCGCCCTTGCCCCTGTAAGGCTTGATGAACGGTATTAAACAGCGGAAAATCATATGCCCCTAAACGAGTCTTATTTAAATAAGGCTTGAGAAAAAGCTCATACTCTTGTTTAGTTGCACCGCCATCGGTGATGATTTCACCAAAAATGTGCACCCCTTCGGTGATTTCTTTAGTCCACACCTTGCGCAATTGATCAATAGAAATGTGTTTGGCGGCATCAATGCGAAAGCCTTTTACGCCCATCTCTTTCATAGCCAGTAAATAGGCGCGCTGCTGCTCAATCACATGCTCGCAATCGCGCAGCGTTGGCAAGCCTGCATCGTGCGGCCCTCCAGTGATGCGGCCATTTTGCACTTGCCATTTGTCGCGCCAATCTTTTATGCCAAACGCTTCTACAAAGTCGTTTTCCGTAAACAGCGGACGGCTAAGATCGCCAAACAATCTTAACGATTCATAATATTCAGGATCATCGGCATACGCTTGCAACTCTTGCTGACTCGGATATTGTAAATCCGATCGTAGATAAGCCTCATTGGCCATGTGATTAAACACCACATCCACATACACGCGAATACCGTGTTCATTTAAGCAAGTCATCATCGAGCGAAAATCTAGAGTATTGCCCAGTTCGTTATCAATGATTCGATAATCTTGTGGCTGATAGCGTTGCCACCATGCCGTACCTGTTTTGTGCTTCAAGGATTTCATCGGTGGAGACACTAACACCGTTTTGTAGCCAAGCTGACTAATGTGCTCGGCACGCTCTGCAATCGTTTTATAAGGCCAATCAAACGCATGTAAGATAACATCCGTCGCCTGCGCAGAGTTCTGATTCAAAGTAATTGGGTTCAACATAAAACACCTTTTACAACTTAAGCTGTTTTCAGCCAGTTACTATACCCTACAAGATGCATGCCATAGCGAAAATCATCCTAAATTCATTATTCATAGGGTGGATGAATGATTGTATAGGGTGGAAATGGCTCATTCGTTTTTATCGATAAAGTATGAGAAGAGGGCTTAGTTAGCACATTTATCTTTATATTATCTCATCTATAGTGATACTGTGCATAGCAACACCTACAATTCAGATAATAATGTCATAGGTTAAATTCTCTCTATCTACCAAAAAACTAAACTATCACCGCACTTATTCTCTGAATTCGAATTTTAAAGACCGGTGAGAGATAACTCAAAGTGTGTTTATTAACGCCACGGCGCTTTTAACCTTGGTTTTTGATTTCTGGGATCGCTGGCAGGTTTGCCTCCCAACTTTAAACCTAAATAATACATATGCGCGGTAAACTCATTTACGCCGTCATTAATACATAACTGCTCAAATATTTTATCCGCCGTATCTTTGGCAGTTGCTGGCAAATATTCACAGCGTAACAACTGATAAAGCGCGTCATGCACTAATGATGCTCGCATATTTTGCGTGGTATCAACTACAGGCCCAGACGGACCATCCCAAGCATATCCTGAACGAATAGTTAGCCATCCATCTAGGTTTAAACTAATAAATTCCATCTCTATGGCTTGCGGCGGAAATACCTCTAATTTAATCACAAACTGCTCGGCTAATTGATACTTATAACCTGCGCGATACAAAATATGTTCGGACATTGAATTTGCCTTTATTGATAAATGCTTAAGTCAATACATCGATAAATACATTAGTAAATCTAGTGCATTCTGTTTTAAATCCCCTGCTGTTATTTAAGCAATTTGTAGTGCGTTATTTAATTCGTGAGTTAGATCAAAATTCTTATTTCCGTCTATACTCCAAACACTAGATACAAAGGAGAAGTATCATGATTCGTCTTGTTTGCCTGTTATTTTGTGCCCTTAGTTTTAGTGTTTATTCCAATGATTATCTTAAGCTGTACGAATCGGAAAATGAACTAGAATACAATGACTTAGTCATCAGTGTGAAAGGCTATAAAGTGCCCACTCGCGCCGCCTTTAGAGGCTGGATGTTAATGAATCGCGCCGAAGATAGGGTAAAAGAAATTGCCCAACAACTTAAAGACGCGGGCATTACCGAAGTCCCACTAAAAACCATGCCCATGCACCTTATTCTGTTACAAGGCACCAACTGGGCCATGAACGGAACCGCCGTCTTTAACATCCCAGATCGTAAGCTAGTACCGAATATGGTGCGCACTGTGAAGTTTATCCAGCAACATGTCGAGCCTGTATTGGGGCCTCTGGTGCCGGTTTCTGGTGATAGAACTCAGTATTATAACCAAACCTCTGGCGGGGCGACCAAAAGTAAGCACTTAAGCTTCTGCGCTCTCGATCTGGTGCCGATCAACGATATCAGTCGTGAAGAGCTACATAAAAAGTTGTGGGGGATCTACAAAAGTGAAGGCAAAAAGAATGATATGGGAATGGGACTCTATTCTGGGGTACGTTTTCACATAGATACTTGCGGATATAGAAATTGGTAAGCGTGACACTGTATTGGATACATTGAAAACAAAAACAGGGTTCTAAACCTTAGCTTAGGACCCTGTTTCTTTGTCTACTTGACGACTCTCAGCTTTAACTAAGCGATATTCAAATACTTATGCGTTTGTACCGATAAACGCCAATTATTGGCAATACAAGTATCAATGCACAGCTTGGTTGCTCTCGGCTTTTGGCTAATTGGTTGCAACAAAATCTCAGTATTAGGCTGTAACTGACTGCTTGCCAATAGCGCTTTTAAATCTTCAATATCCGATTGCGTGCCCACTGGGTGTTTTACTTCATTGGCTCTCGCCATCGCACTAGCTTGAATAGGTAATTTACCTTTCATGCCAATTTTTGGCGAAACCGTCACCCAAGTATTTGCAGTTGCTTGAATGGCAAAGGTGCCACTGGTTTCAATTTGGCAACGAAACCCGTGTTTTTCTAACAGAGTCGTAAGTGGCAACAAGTCATACTGACACGGCTCGCCACCGGTAATGACCACATGTTTGGCACTATAATGTGCTAAACAATAAGTCACTAAATCTTGTTCTGACTGCTGGCACCAAAACTCATCATCGCCCGATTTAGCAATAATGGTTCCAAAATCAGTTTGTTTCTCTTCCAACACATCCCAAGTTTGCTTAGTGTCACACCAAGCACAGCCTACAGGGCAACCTTGCAAGCGAATAAAAATAGACGGCACACCGGTAAAGAAGCCTTCACCTTGGATAGTTTCAAAGATCTCGTTAATTTTTAACACGTTATTCGCCCGTGTAAATGCAACCAGCAGTGCACGTTTCTTTGATTTCTACTTTGCTCAAAAGCGGCAATAATGGTTTAGTTTGCTCAAAGACCCATTTTGCCAGCACTTCACTGGTTGGGTTTTCTAACCCTTCGATGTCATTTAGGTAATGATGATCAAGGCGGTCATAAATCGGTTTAAAGCTCTGTTTTACATCCCCAAAATCAATGATCCAACCGGTGTGTTGATCCACTTCCCCTTTTAAATAAAGGCGAACTAAAAATGAATGTCCGTGTAAACGTCCACATTTGTGCCCATCAGGTACGTGAGGTAATTTGTGGGCCGCTTCAAACATAAATTCTTTGTAGATTTCAGTAGTCATTGGGGTCTTCTGTAAGTTGAGTCAATTTGAACAAAAAGATAAGGGCACGAATTGTAGCAAGTTTACACAAAACCCCCAATCAAAATTGGCTGTCTGCCCAGCGAATTATTGGTATCAAATAGAAAAGCAGAGCTAATAATAGCTCTGCTTTGATGGGGGTGACAAAAGATGTTCTAAGAAAAAGAATTATAGATAGTAACGAACACCTAGTGCGTAGCGATCATCATCGCTTGAGATATCATCGCCCAAATCAATTTGATAAGCAGCGTAGCCGACAAATGTTGGCGTAAAGTCATATTCAACCTGCAACGCCATCTGACTCAACTGAGTTTCGTTGTTGTCGTCATCTTCAATGCTCTCATAGTTAACAGAGAAGTTGAGGCTGTTTGCCAATGCATAAGCAACGATGGCTTCGATATTGGTTGTATCAAAATCACCATAAAACTTACTGCCCATTTCATATACACCCGCTACGTACAGACCGTCGCCGTAGCTGCCATATTTAGCCGATAAAAGGTTTGCCATTGCATCATCATTTTGGCCTGTTTTAGAGCCAGTGGTAAAACCATAACCGACCATAAACTTGCTGAAATTAGCCGACACCGTTACCTGAGCACGATCGCCGTAGTTGCCATTTTGCCCCTGCCAACCTAAACCAAAGTCTAAGCCAAATGAATCAAAGTCTAAGCCTTTACGATACGAGAGCATTCTTTCAGCACGAGCCGTACCTAGATTACCGCCATCAACATATAAGAAGTCATTGGCAAACGCGATTGGCAAATCCGCAATACCACCCACATCATAGTAAGGTGACCATTGCGTTCCACCTACCACTCGACCCCACATGTCGTGTGTAACACCGATGTAGCCCAAACGAGTTTTAAATGATTCTCCACCGCCTTCAAGCATATTCAACTGCCACTCACCCTTTGCGTCAGCGGTAAAGCCTCCACCAAGGTCTTGAGTTGCATTAAAGTTGATACGAGGTGACAAAGACTCAATGACTAAATCATCATCGGTAATATATGCGTCATCATTTGAATCTGGATTACCTAAACCAACAGAAACGTGTCCGCCTAAGGAGAAAGTAGTACCGCCATTATTATACAACTCTACAGCGAAAGCCTGACCGCTAAATGCGATACCTGCAATTACACTTGCTAATACTGTCTTTTTCATAATGTCTTTCCGTTTACCTATGTGTATAAAGATATGTGTATAAAAGTATGTATAGTTTTGTAAGCTGTTTTAAAACACTGTTAATATCGAAAATCTTAATCGATTTATTTATGATTATATGAAAATTGCTAACCGCTCATTTGCTTTCAGCAATTTACTGCAGAAGATAAATACCCTTTCACCTCCTTTGATTTTTAGTCAATATATAAAACAATGCGCTATATAATGGCCAGAATTACAGATTGCCTTTTGTAAAAGCGTAGTAACGTTTCTTTAATAAACCAAATAAAAAGCGTGCATAGATCACACATTATGTATGTTATGCAGCATTTGTTACTTTAATTATTAAAGCAGTTACCTTTATTAAGCGGATTAATAGAAGTAATGGAAAATCAGGAAAATGATTTTAAGATAGAAATCAGTCGCTATTATCTAGAATAAGGTTGCAATATTTCGGCTAGAAATAACAAGAATAATCGCGATAAAAAGTTAACTTTAATTGAGCGAAAATAGGTATTTTGAAGTAGGATATTGGTATATACGATATACATAATCACCGTATATAAATTGAATAATTCAAAAGAAGATCGAATGCTTGGTTAAACCCTTAGGACTTGCTCTTTTTTAATGAAAAGATACAAGCCCTAAAGTTATCTGGTTACTTATACGCCACACCCATTAATACTGGTTTTGATGTGCCGTCAGCCAATGTAATCTCAAATGGGATTGAAATTTCGATATCGTTGAAGCCTGCGCTATGCAGCATAGTGTGCGCCGATTCTTGAGTTAAACCGTCGCTACCATCCTCACTTAACCAGTCCCAATGAACAAAAATACCCTGCTCATCTAATAGGGAATGAATAATGGTTGCCGTTTCTTGAAAACTTGCCACAAAACCACACACGGATGAGGCCACAACAAGATCAAATTGTTTTCTAAAGGCTGGATGCTGTGCCACTAAACCACGAGTTAAGTAATCAACCACTGGCTCTACATTAGCCAAGGTCTTTTTATCCAACTCCTCAATCATCGCTTCTGAAGCATCAAGAGCAACGATGCTGCGCACCAAAGGAGCCATTTGTTGACTCAATAAGCCAGTACCACAACCAAAATCTAATACGTTAGCGCCTTGCAATGAATGAAGCGCTTGCAGTTCAGCAAATACTAGGTCTGAAAATTGAGTGGTTGCTGGGTTTGCTTCCCACTCAGTAGCATAATCATCCCAATTGTGCACCATGTGACTATCCATCCTTAAAACTGTTTCTTAAGCTGAGTAAAGCAAATCTTGATAAAAAAAGATACCAAATTACCTTTAATACAAGGAGATATCAGCTTTAGATCATGCCTTGCTTGATTTTTCAGCATCCAATCAGGTAGTTTGGATATTTACATATTTGCAAAAGAGATCCAATGAATCTTTCTCATATTGATGCCTTTGTTCAGGTCGCGCAACACGGCTCCGTATCCGAAGCCGCCAGACAATTAAACTGTAACCGTACTAAGCTCAGTATGGCAATCAAAGCCTTAGAGAAAGAGCTAGCGACTGCGCTATTTATCCGCAGTGGCAATAACCTTGAGCTATCTGAAGCCGGCAAGGCGATATTCAAAGATTGCGAAGCGATGTTAGTGACCGCCTCACGCATTAAACAAACCTGCCAACATATTCGCGGAGATTTTACCGCCGAGGTTTGGATTGCTAGAGATGACGCTATACCCGATGCCACATGGCAAGAGTTATCACACCGTTTAAATAACAAATACCCTGCCACCACCTTCAATACGGTGTTAGCCTCTAGTGGCGATCTATCAAACTTGGTTGAAACCAAACAGGTCGATTTTGCCTTTGGTATCGATTATGAACGTGTCGATGACCCCAGAATCGAATTTACTCCGATTGGCAAGATACGCATGATGTCGGTGTGTAATGCGGATCACCCTTTAGGTCAGTTGCGCCGAGTGTCCGATGAACAACTGCGCAATGCCATGCAAGTGACCTTGGCCTACCTAAACGAGAAAGATAACCCCGAATTACTGCCGTTTTCCCTTAAACACATTGGCTTTTCTAGCTTTGACTACATTCTAAGCACGATACGCACCGAAGCGGCATGGGGCGTATTACCTGAACCGTTAATTCGTCATCTACTTAGAAACGAAACCTTATCCGTTATTAAACACACTTACGGCCTCACCCAAGAAGAATTTTGCATGTTTACCTCATCTGGCATGGAAGCTCACCCAGGTATGGTATGGCTGTGCGATAAACTCAGTGATTATCTGTTTGATTTCTAACTACAGCAGTGAGTGTCAATATTATTGACACTCACTAGGTGTAATAACACTTTGATATTTAACAGGTTATTTTATTGCCAGCCTCTTTCAATGCTGTTAAACAGTATTCGTGCGTTGAAAAACTCAGCATGCTAACGAACAATGCAAATAACTAATTTGTAGAAAGGTTTGTTATGAGTGGTAGGGAAACGTCCTCTGAGCGTGATATTTTAATCTATTCAGCCTTGTTAACTCTAGGGTTTGCCATTGGTGGCATTGCTCTTGGTAGTTGGGTTGGCTCAATGGTTATCATCTTTGATGGGGCTTATTCTTTAATTAGCCTAGTGTTAACTTTATTGTCACTGCTTGCCGCCACCTTAATCGCTCGCCCTTCATCAACACGTTTTCCGCACGGTCTAGCCGCTCTTGAACCTATTGTTATTGCCATTAAAGCCACCGTCATTTTGGCGTTAGTGTGTATTTCTATCTATTCCGCTATTGACGATCTATTAAGTGGCGGCCATGAAATCAATACTTTTGTCGCAACCCTATTTGGCCTTATCAACGTGATTGGTTGCGCCTTTGGTTGGGCGCTTATTGCTCGCAAGAATGAGCGCATTGGCTCAGGACTTATTGCCGCTGAAGTAAAACAATGGCAAATGGACACCTTAATCAGTATTGCAGTGTTAGTCGGCTTTATTAGTGCTTGGCTATTGCTCAAAACACCTTTTGCGGCCTATGCGGTGTATGCCGACCCTGCAATGATGCTGTTAATGGCCGGCTATTTTTTAAAAGTTCCGGCTATGATGCTCAAACAAGCCCTATCTGAACTGCTAAATATGACCGCTGACCATAAATTATGTTCGCAAGTGCATCAGTGCGTGACGGATTTACCCGCCGATGGCGATGTTGATCTTACGGTTGCCGCAGTCACCAAAGTCGGTGGGGAGCTACGCATTGATATCGATATGCACCTAGACCAGCAACAGTCTATCGCGCCAAAGGACATTGCCAAGACCCGCTCTGCGCTTAATAAAAAGTTCGATCACCTACCCTATAAATGCCAATTGCACCTGAGTTTGATTGCGTGAGGAAAATGAGTGCAATTGGTTGAATTTATGGAAACATACATTTCTTCGGCGGTTGCATATAATAGGAAAAACTAACCAATTTAAAGTAACACATTGTTTTTATGATAATAAAACAATATCCCGACGAGTTTAACGCTCAATAGACACTGCCCTTTCTTATAAAACACCTCTCAGATAAAACCTAACTATACTTGCATTATCAGCCTCTGTATTTTAAAGTTGCATCTAATTTACATCTTTAAGGTTTTAGCATGTTAAACATTACCGACAAAGCAAAAGAAGAAGCAATCACACCATTGCTAAGACTAGGGTTTCGTCCATTTTTTCTATTAGGCGCGTTATACGCTTTTATTGCCATCCCAGTTTGGATCTACGCCTATCAAAATGGTCAACCTAACGCACTAGCCGCTCCTGCCCTTTGGTGGCACGCTCATGAAATGCTATTCGGATTCTCAATGGCAATCGTAGCGGGCTTTGTGCTGACAGCAGTACAAAACTGGACTGGAGTAAACGGCACTAAAGGTTCACGTTTAGGCTTGATTGTGGCTTTGTGGTTGGCGCCGCGCATCCTATTTTGGACTGCAACACCACTGTGGGTGATCTCTATTATTGAGAGCCTGTTCTTATTGGCTGTGGCTTACGAAGTGGCTATTCGCGTATTTAAATCAAAAGGTTGGAGAAACCTATTTTTTGTACCGCTATTTCTACTGGCTATCGTGGCAAACTTTGCCAGCTACGCAACCATTAAAGGTGTAGCACCATTTACCTCTAGCGCAGTATGGCAAGCCATGTTGTGGTGGTTTATGTTACTGCTATCAGTAATGGGTGGACGTGTAATTCCGTTCTTTACTTCACTTCGTATGAAGTTTGAAAAACCTACCCCTATTCTATGGGTTGAATTAGCCGGTAACCTGCCGCTTGTTCTGCTCTTTGTATTGAGTTTCTTCCCACTGACATTGAGCCAATTAGAAACGCCATTGTTTATCTGGGCGGGTGTATTCCAACTGATTAAAGTATTGCGTTGGAAACCATGGACCACCTTTGGTGAGCCTCTAGTATGGTCTCTGCACGCCTCTTATGCTTGTATTCCAGCTTACTTGCTACTTAAAGGCTTGACCACAAACGCGTGGTTGGCACACACCTCACTGCACTTATTTGCCATTGGCGCTTTAGCGGGTTTGATCTTAGCTATGATCACTCGTGTAACTATGGGCCATACTGGACGTAATATTTATGAAGGCCCACAAATGCGCATTGCCTTTATCTCTTTGATTTTATCAGCGCTAGTAAGAAGTGTTGGCGTGGGTCTATTCCCACAATACATGATGCAACTGCTTGATGTGGCGACTGTGTTATGGATGATTAGCTTTGGTATGTATCTATTAAAATTCGCTAAAATGCTAGCGACGCCAAGAAAAGACGGTCATCCGGGTTAACCCTTATATCGACTCATAGTTAGGCGTTATACCAATCACACTAAGTAAGTGAGCAGAACTAGCGCAGGAAAAAGCACCGAATCAGCATTTAGCTCATTCGGTGCTTTTTTAATATCATCTATATTAGCGATTCGATAACTGTAAAAAAGCCTCTTGCACAGGCTCACTTTTCATTATTCGGCCATGCCCCAAACCTGTGGTGGCGATCAAAGTGACCTTTTCTGCTTGTTGCGAAACACGCTGCGACACATCAAAACGAGTAAATCGGTCGCCTTCATCGTGCACGATCAAGGTGGGTGTTTGCCTTAGTTTCAACTTGCCGTAAGGATCAATAGTCGCAATTGGGTAATGATATTCGGCACTCACCTCAGCAACCACCTCTTCAAACAATTTCATTGAATACCCAGAACGCTTCACGCTAGTAAATAGGTTATCCAAATACTCAAGTACCGGCGCAATCAGCAACAAAGGACACTGGTTTGCTTTAACATGTTTACACTCAATCGTCGAAGCGGTGCCCATGCTGTGCGCAATAATGCCAGCCACCTCATCAACACTGTCTAAAATGGCTTCTAAGCCTTCTACAAATGCAGGAATATGCCCATAGGCCCCGCCACTACTGCCATGCGCAGGTTGGTCATACGCAAGTGCGGTGAAACCAGACTTAGCTATAAATTCCATTAACGGGAAAAACTGATTGGCGGTACCCGACCAGCCGTGGTTTAACACCCATAACGGGCCTTCACCTAACGTATAAGTGGTTAAATCGCCATGCGCTGATTTCACCTTCCCCTGAAGCATCGCCTCGGGTTGCGGATTCTTCGGCGCACTACGCACCGGAGTGAGTAAAAGTTGTCTTGCTAACTTGCGCGCATGACTAGGAGCAACGCGGTGATGAATACGAGTTCCCGCATTGACCAAAGAGCGACGCAAGTTAAATTTCTGAGAGGTATTAAAGTAGATTTTGTCGCTCATATTGACTCATGATGAACTGATGTGGATGGGCTATTAAAGCATAGAAAATAGTAACGCATCTATAGCGTCTAAAGGATCTGTATCAGAGCCATTTATCTCTTTAACTAAATTAAGCAAAAGCCCCAAACAAAAGCGTTAGCTAAACACTTGCAATACGTTCAGCACAGCAAGTACCACAATGGTTGCAAATGTGGCAATCATGCCATATTTACGACCTTGCATTGTGCCGTTTAGCACCGCAAAACCGTGCGCAGCACGCCCAACGATAAACACCACACCCAACAAATGAATCAGCCACAGTGATGCGCCATTAAACTCGGCAAGCATCAATAATAATACGCCAATGGGAATGTATTCAGTGGCGTTGCTGTGCGCGCTCCTAGCAATAGCCAGTTCTTTTACTTGTCCGTCAGAGTGGGAAACCTGATGCTTGCGACGCTGTTTAATTACCTGTATCGATAAGTAACAGATCCAAACAGCTAATACAGCGGCGTAAAGGGAAGTGATCATAAGACTCCATTCTCAAAAAACACTAAAGGTGATGCGTCATTGTTAAACCCTACAGCGGAACTCTCAAGTGAATATTGAGCAATTTTGTAACAAACTCAATCATACACTACTTGATAAACGCTTTGGGTTAACAAATTATTTACCTAATAGTATCCTTTAAGAAACAACAAAATCAACCGTATAATCATCAACAAATAGAAAAATCTTCGGCTTTATACTTACTATAGACGTAAAAAATCTCGGACATTCATAATGATTGCCCGAGATTATAAATTGACCTTTCATACACTCGTTACTGCGCTATTCTTACCGCTCTTTACCGCAGTCACAAGTGATTTAAAGGTTCACTTGCCCTTTTATAACGCTTTCTTTTTATAGAATACAGTCGCTAATGGTGGCAATACCATATGAATAGATTGCTCTAGACCTTGGCTTTCCACCTTCTCTGTTTTCAAGCTCGTCGGCACTTCAACATTGGCGCCATGGTACTTGGCGTCATCTGTGTTTAGTAGCAGCTCGTAGCTAGATTCATTTGGGATACCTAAACGGAAATCATGATGCGGTACAGGCGTGAAGTTAGTCACCACCAGCACACGTTCACCGTTTTCATCAATGCGCTCATGCGCTAGCACACTGGCTTCCGCCTCATCTTGCAAGCGCCACTCAAAACCTTTTGGATCATAGTCTAACGCGTGCAGAGCTGTTTCTTGCTGATATAACTTATTCAAGTCACGGGTGAGGTTAAGTACCCCTTGGTGACGTTCATAATCAAGCAAGAACCACTGTAATTGATCGTCATGGTTCCACTCGGCGGTTTGACCAAATTCAGCGCCCATAAAATTCAGTTTTTTACCTGGCTGTGCGTACATGTAGCCCATATAAGCACGTAAATTGGCGGTTTTTTGCCACTCATCACCCGGCATTTTATCGTGAATTGCGCCTTTGCCGTACACCACTTCATCATGCGACAAAGATAATACGTAGTTCTCACTGTGTGCGTACATCAATGGGAAAGTTAGCGTGTTGTGATGGTATTTACGGTGGATAGGATCTTGCTGAATATAAGACAAGCTATCGTGCATCCAGCCCATATTCCACTTAAAGCCGAAGCCTAAACCGCCCAAGAAGGTCGGTGCCGATACACCAGGGAAAGCCGTTGATTCTTCAGCGATTGTCATGGCATTCGGGAAGTGTTTGTACACTTCTTCGTTCATCCACTTCAAGGTCGCAATCGCATCGTAGTTCTCATTGCCACCATCTTGGTTAGGTAACCATTGATCGTGACTGCGTGAATAATCTAAGTACAACATTGAAGCCACCGCATCCACACGGATACCATCAATATGGTAATGCTCAAACCAAAACAGTGCGTTTGACACCATAAAGCGGCGCACATGCTCACGACCTAAATCATAAATATACGAATTCCAATCTTGGTGCCAACCACGACGCGGATCAGGATCGTGATACAAAGGCGTCCCATCAAAGTTTGCCAAGCCATGATCATCTGACGGGAAGTGCGCAGGAACCCAGTCTAGCACCACGCCTAAGCCTGCTTGGTGACACTGGTCTACAAAGTATTTGAAATCATCTGGCGTACCAAAACGACTGGTCGGCGCAAATAAACCGATAGGTTGATAACCCCAAGAACCGTAGAACGGATGCTCAGAAATCGGCATTAATTCAACATGTGAATAGCCCAGATCAACCAGATATGGGATCAGCTGTTCAGCCAACTCACGATAATTTAAAAACTCACCATCAGCGTTGCGTTTCCAAGAGCCTGCGTGCAGTTCGTAGAAAGAAAGCGCTTGTTTGCGTTTTTCGGTCACAGGGCGTGTTTGCCATGCGTCATCTTGCCATTGGTACTTAGTTTGATCGTAAGTTACAGAAGCAAACGATGGATGTTGTTCGTGCTGGAATCCCCATGGGTCTTGCTTGTGTGGCAAACTCTCACCATTGGGGCCTTTTATCTCAAATTTATATTGAGAGCCTTCTGGCAATTCAGGAACAAATAAGCCCCAAATACCATAGTCTAGACGTTGCATCGGATGACGACGTCCATCCCATTGGTTAAAACCACCAATAAGACTGACTGCTTGAGCGTGAGGTGCATAAACTAAGAAACGAGTACCAGAAATTGTCTTTCCATCACGCTCTAGAGTGATGAATTGAGAACCCATGTATTTGTACATCTCTTTTGGAGTATGTAAATTCTCAAACTCTTCATACAATGCATGGTACTGGTACGGATCATCGATGATCTGCTCAGCGTCGCCCCAGTCAATTGCCAGTTTATAGTGAGTAAAGGTAAGATCTCGCTCTTGTGTCAACACAAACGCATCCATTTCGTCACGAACTAATTCAATACGTTCGTCACCAATAATCACTTCGACTCGATGAGCGCCCGGCATCCAAACCGTTAGGTAACGACCTTCTTCTCGAATAAACGGGCCCAATATTGAAAATGGGTCAGTTAATGCCGCCTGACTCAATTTCTGATAAGCACTTTTGATTTTATCTTGAGGCTTGTCCACGCCCAATCTCCTTCGATATTTAATTCTATTTATAATTTTTTTGGTGAAAGCAGCCAACTCTCATCCTAGCCATTTTTTATCCATCTTAACGATACTATTGCCACTAAGCTATATTCTTAACAAAAACATACACTTTAAAAACATTTGATTTGACATAATGACTTGCATATTTTGTGTCTATCGCCATCGACTCACTGCAACACCACTAACGATTATCAAACTGAGCCGGTAAGTTCAAGAAAGTGCAAAATGCCCGCACGATGCGGGCATATCAGTTCTATTGAAACTGTATCAAGATAGAAAAAGAACATTTGAGCAGCGTGTTTCTATATAGATAAAGCTATATATATGAAGCTATACATAACAAGCTAGATAACAAACCAAGCCGCCCAAATCTCTCATCATTATTTTTCTGAAGCTTGCTGACGAACTTCGGTCAATCGTTTTGCTATATGATTTACATCATCGCGCCCAAACATTTCATCTAAATTAACCGATAACTTGCGTCGCCAGTTTGGATACTCATCCACAGTGCCCGGAATGTTCACAGGCTTATCCATCTCTAGCCAATCTTCTAACTGCACACTAAGTAGCGAAGAGGCTCCCGCCGCCACATGCAGTTGTAAGCCTTCAGCAAGGAAGTTGTCCATAGGAACCCAAGCCGCATTATCACCAATACCTGGCGACAAAAACTGCGGGTTATTGTGACGAATGGTATTTAAAATGCCCTGCTTGCACTCAAGACGCTCATCAAATAAACGCGCTAATTGCTCTTCATTTGGGTACAAACCTAGCTCTTTACCTAACTTCAAATCATCACAATGCCAGAAACCGCGCAAGGTTGGCATATCGTGCGTACACAAGGCAGCCATAGATTGCTCTGGATATTGCGTTGGCTCGATAAAGTGCCCAGCATCATTATCTTCAAAGAAGAAAATCTTGTAAGAATGAACACCTGCATCACGCAAAATACCGACGATTTCATCAGGCACAGTTCCTAAATCTTCACCAATAACCGAACATTGGTAACGATGAGATTCAAGTGCCAAAATAGCCAGCATGTCTTCTACCGGGTAGTAGACGTAAGCACCTTTGGTCGCGTTCTCACCCTTAGGGATCCACCATAGGCGTAGTAGACCCAATACATGATCAATACGCAGTGCGCCGCAATGTTTCATATTAGCGCGCAGCAACTTAATAAACGGTTCGTAAGCTGTTGTTTGTAATGTTTGTGGATTAAGAGGCGGTAGCCCCCAATTTTGTCCCAAAGGCCCTAAAATATCAGGCGGAGCACCAATACTCGCATCAAGAATGAGATTGCCATTATCAGCCCAAGTTTCAGAGCCAGAATCAGCAACGCCAACCGCTAAATCACGGTACAAACCTAAGGTCATGCCTTTTTCTTGGGCTAAAGCTTGTGCTTCATTAATTTGCGTATCCGCGATCCACTGTAAGTACATGTAAAGATCGACTAAGTCTTTATTATCTTTAATGAATCGTTGCGTACCTGCGCTATTAAAGCGGCGATATTTTTCAGGAAAAGCAGGCCAACCCCACATTTGATCGTCAGCGTCATGCAGCGTTTTATGCATCGCATCAAAGGCCGCTTGATGCATCAGGCTATCGCCACCCTCTGCGACAAAGCTCAAGAAAGCTTGCGCACGCTCAGTGTTTTTATCTAAATGACGGGCTTTAAATTCGGCAAACAATAGCGGCAGAACTGCCATTTTAAGAGCGGAAACTTCGCTGTAATTCACATGTTGAATTTCACGCGCTTTTTGCAAACGCTGTTGAAACTCTGCACTGCCAACTTTTTGCTGTGCTTGTACGCTTAGCGCAAACTCAGGCACCGAGCTTACGTCGATGTACATGATGTTTAACCAGCGGCGCGAAGACGGACTGTATGGGCTAGCACCTTCTGGATTTGCTGGGAATAGAGAGTGAATTGGGTTTAAACCGACAAAATCACCACCGCGAGCGGCAATATCACCCACTAGCTGTTTTAAATCACCAAAATCACCAATACCCCAGTTGTGCGGAGTGCGCAGGGTATAAAGCTGAATACTTGGGCCCCATAGCTTTTTGCCTTGCTCAATATCCGCCTGTTTAAAACACGCTTTTGGGGTAATGATTAAGGTCATTTCATACGGTGCTTTGCGACGTTTGCGCGTCACTAACAGTTTGTGATAACCCCAGTTTATATCTGCCGGCAAAGCAAACACCAACGGCCCGCCCTGTTTGCGATCATCTCGGACAATTTGTGATTGCAAATAGCCTTCAAGAACTTCACCTTGTTCGGTTTCTAGACGCCACGCAAACTCACTTTCGCGAGCGCTGACACCCAAATTTAGTTCCACTTCTACTGATTCGTCATCACGAACCACTAGCACTGGCGCCAAGACATCTTTCTTATGTTTTTTTTCTGCAGATTTAAGCAGTGCTTCGTCACTACTGGTATCGTAGCCAAGAGCAGCAAGTAAACGCTCAATAGTCTCATCTTCAACGTTGGCAGGTTCTCCCCACGCGCTGACATAGTTATCGGCAATACGAGCCATTTCGGCGACTTTTTTTAATGCGGATTGTGTTTTCATCGCTCTCTCCGAAGACGAAACACGCCTTCAAACTTGTAAATTTGGTATCGGAAACGACGCGCTTAAATCAACAATAAGCGCTACTTTCCCTTACTTGACTCGCATGAGTCGTTATTCGTTTTTCAATTCATCATCCTAGCCCTGCAATGCAGAGCTAGGATGAATAGCACTATTAACGATGAACAGGCTCTAGTTTCCAGATGTTGTTCACGTAATCGCGAATTGAACGGTCTGAACTGAACTTGCCGACTAATGCCGTGTTCAAAATGGCTTTCTTAGCCCAACCCGATTGGTCTTTATACTGCTCACCCATCTCTTCGTGCGCTTTCACGTAAGAGGCGAAATCAGCAAGACATAGGTAAGGGTCACCGCCATCGAGCAAGCTATCAAATGTCGCGCGAAGCTTGCCTGGTTCACCTGGGGTGAACTCTTCACCTAGTAGAAGATCCATAGAGGCTTTTAGTAGATGATCAGCGTTGTAGTAATCAAATGGGTTGTAGCCACGAGCACGAATATCGTTCACGCCGTCAACATCTAGACCAAAGATATAGATGTTTTCATCACCCACTTCTTCACGGATTTCAACGTTTGCCCCATCCATAGTACCGATAGTCAGGGCACCGTTTAGCGCCATCTTCATGTTGCCAGTACCTGATGCTTCTTTACCTGCGGTAGAGATTTGCTCAGACACATCAGATGCAGGAATGATGATTTCTGCAAGGCTTACGCGGTAGTCCGGCATGAATACCACTTTCAGCTTGTTGCCAATGCGAGTGTCGTTGTTGATCTTCTCTGCAATCTTGTTGATCGCGTAGATGATTTCTTTCGCTAGGTGATAACCCGGCGCTGCTTTCGCTGCAAAGAACACCACGCGTGGAGCCATGTCAAAATCAGGTTCGTTCAGTAAACGATGGTACAAAGACAAGATGTGCAGCATGTTTAGGTGCTGACGCTTGTATTCGTGTAGACGTTTGATTTGCACATCAAAGATTGCATTGGTATCAAGCTCGATATCCATGTTCTCTTTCACCCAATTAGCAAGGCGCTGTTTGTTCTCTTTTTTCACTGCCATGTATTGCTTTTGGAACGCTTTGTCTTCTGCAAATGCAGAGATATCCGATAGCTGCTCCAAATGTGCTGGCCATTGGTCGCCAATTTTTTCAGTGATCAAAGCCGAAAGACCTGGGTTACAGAACTTCAACCAGCGACGAGGCGTCACACCGTTCGTTACGTTGTGTAGGCGTGTTGGATAAAGCTCATCAAACTCAGGGAATAGATCTTTCTTAACCAAGCTTGAGTGCAATGCCGCTACGCCGTTGACTGCGTATGAACCCACAACACATAGGTTTGCCATACGCACCATGCGGTGGAAACCTTCTTGGATAATAGAAAGTTTACGTTGCTTATCGACATCGCCCGGCCATTTAGCACGTACTTCCATTAGGAAATCGTGGTTAATGCGGTAGATGATTTCCATGTGACGAGGAAGCAGACGTTGAATTAGCGATTCTGACCAAGTCTCCAATGCTTCTGGAAGCAAAGTATGGTTGGTGTAAGCAAATGTCTTAGTTGAGATAGACCATGCTTTTTCCCAGCCAAATCCTTTTTCATCCACCAAAATGCGCATCAATTCTGGGATAGCGATGGTTGGGTGAGTATCGTTTAGCTGTACGGTTTCGTATTTAGGAAGATCAACCAGTGCGTGACCGGCTGCTTCGTGACGACGTAAAATATCGCGAATAGACGCTGCCGAGTGGAAGTACTGCTGCATTAGACGCAGAGTTTTGCCTTTCTCGTGGTTGTCGTTCGGGTACAGCACTTTAGTAATGTTGCCCGCATCGATAAGTGAGTGCTGAGCTTCAAAGTAATCGCCGTTGTTAAAGCTTTCTAGAGAGAAAGGTGCGATAGCCTGACATTCCCACAAGCGAAGTGGGTATACCGTATTTGATTCGTAACCGACGATTGGCAGATCCCAAGGCATCGCTTTCACTGTCATGCCCGGCACCCAGCGACGTTTTTCTTCCCCGTTTTCCATCACCACTTCTACGTAACCGTAAAAGCCAATCTCTTGTGCAATCTCAGGGCGAACCAACTCCCACGGATAACCTTCAATGCCGCGCCATGCATCAGGCGCTTCTTGCTGAGCACCCTCTTTGAATGATTGTTTAAATAGACCGTATTCATAGTGCAGACCGTAACCCACAGTTGGGAATTCTTGAGCTGCACATGAATCCATGAAACAAGCTGCTAGACGACCTAGACCGCCATTACCCAGTGATGGGTCGCGCTCTTCTTCAAGAAGGTCTGTTAGGTTAAAGCCAAGCTCACCCATAGCATCCGTTACTTGTTCGTACAGACCCATGCTGATCAAGTTATTACCCGTTAGACGGCCAATAAGAAATTCTAGTGATAAGTAGTTAACACTTTTTGCATCAGTGATTTTCTTATCGGTTTCGGTTTGCAGTAGATCAAGGGTTGTAAATTCAGCAAGGGCTTGGCCCATAGCCAAATACCATTGACGAGTAGAAGCGTTTTCTTCTGTTGTAGCGTAGGTCGCAGTAAGGTGTTTCTTAACGTTTGCTTGAAATTGCTTTTTATCAAATTTGTTTTGTTGAGCTGGTTTCATAAAGGAACTCTCATCTTTTATTAGTAATTTCCGTCTGTACCCATCATCCTTTAACGCCCACAAGGCTTCATCCTCCTATAGCAAGGAGGAGAAGGAGGAGTACTAGGGGCGTAGGGGGGGAGAGAAAAATGACTTATTGAGCAAAGTCTCACTATAGATGGCTAATCACGCGCTCAACGAGATATAAATCACACTACAAATGTAATACTGACAATTCATCAGCTATCAATATGAGATCTGACGCATTAAATTAATGATTTTAAATGAGACTTAGATCGTAATTATTTTTTAATAGTTGACGTTTTTTCTACAAAATTGTGCAAGCCTGAGAAATTGCCTTACTCAAAACAGGGACAGATTAGATCTCGGTCACAAATTTAAGGCGTAGAGTATAGAAATTGAGGAATAGTAGACAAATAAATAGCAGGATCAAAAGCATAAGGTTAATTTATTGGTATATAAGGTTATCACTCGCAGTAAAAATGTTATTTGTATTTAGCACTGTGACGAAAGTTGACTATCCAATAGTAAAATAAATAGGTACGTAAACATGTGGATCCCTTCGAAGCTCACTCGCCCTGGTCGTTTACATAATGCAATTGTTCGCCCTCGTGTATTGGATTTACTGCAACAAGCCCCTTTTTATAAACTCGTCTTGCTTCGCTCCCCTGCTGGATACGGCAAAACCACCATGGCCGCACAATGGTTGTCCGATAAAACCCATGTCGGTTGGTACAACCTTGATGAAAGCGATAACGACAGCAACCGCTTTATTAACTACTTCATCCTTGCCTTAAACAAAGCCACCGATAACGCCTGTAGCAATTCACAAGCCCTCATCGAAAAACGCCAATATTCATCGCTACATACCCTATTTGGCGAGATTTTTGCCGAATTGACCAATAACGTACACGAATCGTATTTGGTCTTTGACGACTACCACTTAATCACCAACGAAGAGATCCATGAGGCTATGCGCTTTTTCATCAAGCACATGCCAGATAACCTCACCGTTGTGGTCACCAGTCGCTCCAACCCGCCACTGGGCACCGCCAACCTGCGGGTGCGCGACTTAATGATTGAAATTAACGATGACTTGTTAGCCTTTGATTTAGAAGAGACGACTCGATTCTTTAATCTAAGAATGAAAGAAGAAATTGACGAATCTACCGCCAACGAAGTGCGCTCTTACGCCGAAGGTTGGCCGTCAGCCATGCAGTTAATTGCGGTGCAAGCACTGCAACAAAACAAACCCATTCAGCAATCATTGCGCAGTATTAACGACTTTAATCACACCCATTTATGGGATTATCTTGCCGAAGAAGTGTTTGATTTTGTCGATAGTGCCACCAAAGAATTTTTAATGCAGTGCTCGGTGCTTAATCACTTTAACGATGAGTTAATTATTGATGTCACCCAGCGTGATGATGCTCTAGCAATGCTAAATAGCCTGAATAAATTTGGCCTATTTTTAACTACCAGTTCCACCGAAAATAACTGGTATCGCTTCCACAATTTGTTTAGCGAGTTTCTAACTAATCAACGCCTGACGCACATGCCGCAAAATGAAGTGCAGCTGCAAACTCTGGCCGCGCAATCATGGCTTAAATTAGGTCGCCCAACCGAAGCTTTAGTGCACGCTCAGCGAGCCAAAGATTCCACTTTGTGTTCTAACATCATGCAAGAGCACGGCTGGAGAATGTTCAACAATGGCGAGCTCACCACATTAGAAAAAGCCATCGCAGAGCTTGATACCGACCAGCTATATAAAACCGCCAAACTGCCCCTACTGCGCGCTTGGCTTGCACAAAGCCAGCACAGATTCGCCATTGTTGGGGATTTGCTCGCAGAAGCAAAAGACGAGCTAGCAAAACGAAACATCGAGCTATCAGTTAAAGATAAAGGACAAGTGAACGCCCTGCGCGCACAAGTCGCCATCAACAAAGGCAATCCAGAAGAAGCGCTGCAATTGGCCGAACTGGCGCTTAGCCAAATAGACAATAACGACTTTAGAAGCCGCATCGTTGGCACTTCAGTAATTGGTGAGGTCAACCATGTATTAGGACGCTTAGACCGAGCGCTACCTATGATGCAACAAACCGAAAAGCTGGCACGTCAGTATCAAGTGTATCACCACGTATTATGGGCACTGATTCAGCAAAGCGAGATTTTAACCGCGCAAGGTTACATTCAAGCCTCATTCGAGCTTCAAGACCAAGCCTTTAAAGTGATTGAAGAGCATCACTTCCAACAAGTGCCATTACACGAACATTTGCTTAGAACCCGCGCCCATATTCTATGGTGCTGGAACCGCCTTGATGAAGCCGAATTAGCCGCCTACAAAGGTATCGAAGTGTTGGCGAATCAAGAAAGCCGACACCTACACAACTACGCTATCTTGACCCGCATCGCACTAGGTCGCGGTGAGCTAGATAAAGCAGGACGCTTTGTAAAAAACATCGACGAGCTGCTTGCCGAGTCCAACTACCACGTAGATTGGTCAGCGAATGCGTCATTCTCGCAGCTGCTCTATTGGCAAGCCTGCAACGACATTGACGCCATTCACAACTGGCTAGCACAAACCGAACATCCAAAAGATGCCACCAACCACTTTAACCAATTACAGCTGCGTAATATCGCCCGCGCTCAAATCGCCTGCGACCGCCTAGACGAAGCGAGCCAAACTATCGCCAAGCTACAGCAACAAACCCGCGAGCATCATTTAGTCACCGACACCAACCGCAATCTGATTGTAGAAGCCGTACTCAACATCAAACAAAACAACGAAGCGCAAGCCTGCGAAAACCTACAACAAGCCCTCAGCATGACCAACCAAACCGGCATGCTAGGCAACTTCATCGTAGACGGCGCATCCATCAATAAACTCTTAGAAAAACTGGTCAACAAAGGCCACCTAGCCGATTTAGAGCGCCACCGCGCCCTACAAATCCTAAAAGAGATCGGCAATAAACAGCGCAGCCGCGCCGTCCATTTCGACGAAGACTTCGTCAACCAACTAGTCAACCACCCCAACATCCCAGAACTGATCCGCACCAGCCCCCTCACCCAACGCGAATGGCAAGTGCTAAACTTAATCTATTCAGGCTTCAGCAACGAACAAATCGCACAAGAACTGGACGTGGCAGGGACTACGATCAAGACGCATATTAGGAATTTGTATCAGAAGTTGAATATTGCCAATAGGAAAGAAGCGATTGAGACAGCGGAGAATTTGTTGCGGTTGATGGGGTATTGAGTGGCTTCTAATCACACAGCCAAGTGAATATGAATCCATAGAATAGCCGCATAATATTCATGTAATCTTCGTCTTATAAGGGCTTGTCACATTCAAGCGATTGATAATTAACCGATGATCTGCAGACAACTGTAACGATAAACGTTAAGATAAACATTGGATTGTCATAAGATGCGCCTCAATGTTCAAACTTAAAACTATTTGGGATTTACCACGAGTCACTAAACGCACCATTAGTGTCGTAGTTGACTCAATTTTCATTATCACTGCCTACTACGCCGCTCACTGGGCACGTTTGGGCGATTTGATGTGGCTTCCCAAATATGATAATCACAACGTACTGCTAGGCACGTTGGTCATTACTATTTTTGCATTTACTAAATTAGGATTGTACCGTGCTGTGCTAAGGTACCTAACCTTCCATGCTCTGTATGTCGTTAGTTTAGGAACGCTGATCTCTACCTTCTCTATAGGTTTACTTGCCTATTACTTCAATTCAGATGTACCACGTTCAGTCCCTGTTATTTATGGTGCATTCCTGGCGCTATCATGTGGTGGTAGCCGATTAATTATTCGCGTACTAGTTAGTCAATCATTTGATAAAAACCGTAAAAATGTTCTTATTTACGGCGCAGGCTCTGCAGGCCGCCAACTAGCGCTTGCCCTTCGCACATCCGAAACTCATAAAGTAGTCGGCTTTATCGATCAAGATAAGACCCTAGACAACACTATTTTAATGGGGCTTAAAGTACTTAAAACCGCACAAATTGAAAAACATATTGATCGACACAACGTCAAACAAATCCTATTAGCGATACCTAGTGCTTCTCGATCTCGCCGCAAACAAATCATTGATGAGTTAGTTAACCTACCTGCCGAAGTCCTCACTATTCCTGATATGGGCGATATCGTTTCTGGTAAAGCGAAAATTGATGAATTTAAAGACGTCGCAATTGAAGATTTACTCGGACGAGATCCAGTAGAACCGCAACAATCGTTAATGGAAGCTAACATTAAAGACAAGATTGTGATGGTTACCGGCGCTGGAGGTTCAATAGGCTCTGAACTGTGCCGTCAAATATTAAAGCAAAAACCCAAATCCATTGTTCTATTTGAACTCTCTGAATTTGGCCTTTATCAAATTGATAGAGAGCTGCAACTACTTTGCGAAGAAAACGATTTAAATGTTGAGATAATCCCACTTTTAGGATCTGTGCAACGTATTAATCGCTTATCTGTGGTGATGAGAACCTTCAAAATCCAAACGGTCTATCACGCAGCAGCCTACAAGCACGTACCATTAGTGGAATACAATACGGTAGAAGGCGTAAGAAACAACGTTTTTGGTACATACAACACCGCAAAAGCCGCAATTAAAGCTAAAGTTGAATCATTTGTGTTGATCTCTACTGACAAAGCCGTGCGCCCAACTAATACCATGGGTGCGAGCAAACGAATGGCAGAACTCTCTTTACAAGCCTTAGCTGCAGAGCCCTCACATAACACCCGCTTCTGTATGGTGAGGTTTGGTAACGTACTTGGTTCGTCCGGCTCAGTAATCCCACTATTTAAAAAGCAAATTGCTGCAGGTGGTCCAGTAACAGTAACTCACCCAGATATCATCCGCTACTTTATGACCATTCCTGAAGCTGCACAGCTGGTAATTCAAGCCGGGTCAATGGGCAAAGGTGGTGACGTATTTGTTCTAGATATGGGTGAACCCGTACGTATTGCTGACTTAGCAGAGAATTTAATTAACCTATCAGGGTTAGAAGTTAAAAACGCAGAAAACCCACTGGGTGACATCGAAATTAATTACTCAGGCCTTAGACCTGGCGAAAAACTCTATGAAGAATTGCTCATTGGCGACAATGTAGGAAAAACCGCCCATGAAAGGATTATGACTGCAAACGAGGATTATTTAACCCTAACTGAATACGATTCGTTAGCGCAAATACTTGATAAGGCATGTCATGATTTTGACCACCAATCGATACGTCAAATTTTATTAGATGCACCTACGCAGTTTAATCCGACCGATGGTATTGAAGATCTTGTTTGGAAATCCAAACAAATCAATTAGCACTATATTGAAGTTAAAACCCGTTACACCAATAAAGGTATTCAAGTGTATAAATATTTAGTCACTGGCGCTAACGGTTTTGTTGGTTCGGCGCTAATGGAGCGTCTATCTGATCAAGCAGTAGCGGCAGTTAGAACAACCAGCAATTCAACATTTATTAATACTAAACACATAGATGATATAAACTCAAACACTGACTGGAGCGACTGCCTAGAAGGTATTGACGTCGTAGTTCATTTAGCGGGCATTGCTAGCAAAAGTGGTTATTCGAGCAATGAATACAACGAGATCAATAATCTAGGAACAGTTAAATTAGCAAAAGATGCTGCAGAGAACGGTGTAAAAAGATTTGTCTTTGTAAGTACTATCGCTGTCATGGGCCTAACAGGCACATTTACTGAAGAATCTGAGGTAAAACCTCAAAATGACTACGCCAAGTCAAAATTAGCTGCGGAACAGGGGCTTCACCAATTAGCATCTGAAACTAACATGGAAATAGTCATTCTTAGACCCACCTTAGTTTATGGTGCCGGGGCAAAAGGTAATTTCGTTGTATTGCAAAAACTAACGGAGCGCCTACCTGTCTTGCCTTTCGCAATGACTAATAATAAACGTAGCTTTATCTCACGTGAGAATCTCGTTGATTTAATCATAACCTGCGCGACAAAAAATGAAGCTGCAGGACAAACATTTTTAGCCTCTGAAGGGCCAGCGCTCTCAACGAAAGAATTTACCAATGCAATCGCAAAAGGATTAAATTCTCGAGTGACTCAACTACCCTTCCCAGGATCTATTGCTAAAATCTTATTTAAACTGATTAATCGCCCAACAATGTACAGTCAGCTATTTGAAGATCTAGAAGTAAAATCAACCAAATTAAAAGACGTCCTTAACTGGACGGCACCAAAATCAATTGCGCAAAACATGGCAGAATTAAAAGAGACAAAACAATGATAAGAATATTCGACTTCCTATTTTCATTCTTTGGCCTGATATGCTTATCGCCAGTGCTAGTCATAGTGACTATCTCGGGTTACTTTGACACAGGTTCCCCTATTTTTATGCAAACTAGAATGGGCAAAAACAAAAAGCCATTTACCCTAATAAAATTTCGCACCATGAATGTAGAGACGAAATCAGTCGCTAGCCATCTTGCAAGCAGCAGTTCCATTACAAAGTTTGGGCAGTTTTTAAGAAAAACTAAACTCGATGAACTACCGCAATTGATCAACGTATTGAAAGGTGAAATGAGCCTGGTTGGTCCAAGACCGAACCTTATGACACAAGACGACCTTATCCAAGAAAGAGAGTCTCGAGGTGTTTACTTAATACTGCCTGGCGTTACAGGGCTTGCTCAGGTTAATAATATTGATATGTCTACGCCTCAACACTTAGCTGAGACGGACAAGAAAATGATTGAGGAAATGTCTGTAAATAATTACTTTAAGTTTATTATTATGACGGCTACGGGCAAAGGGACTGGTGATGCGATAAAATAAGCCAAGAGTAATATGCAATATCACTCTTTATTCAATCAATTTCGTGGATCAAATTTCTTCATGAAGAAATATAACTTGTGCTGAACAACACTAGGTAAAAATGACCTAAAAAAAGGATAAAAACACATGATAGATTTAACAAAACCTAACCTCAATGACATAGTCCCTTTAAACCCAATTATGCCTTGCTGAAACGCAATCTTAGGATTTTGTCTTTTGTTCGTATCTCGGTCATATCGATAAGCAATCAACGGCTTATCAATATTTTTAAAGGTACCACCTTGCTTTGCTACTCTAAACCAAAGTTCATAGTCTTGTCGGCGCTTCAAATTAGGGTTGTAAGCACCGACATTAACGATAATTATTTTTCGATACATTACACTTGGGTGTAATAGTGGACAACACCAAAGTTCTTTATAAATATCGTTGTTATTTATGGGATTAGAACGAATCCCTTGGAAGTTTCCGCTGAAATCAATCAATTGTGCAAAACTACCAACAACATCTGCTTCAGGATTGTTTAAAAAATATTGTTCTTGTATTTCAAGCCGATCTGAACGGCAATAATCATCTGTATCTAAACGAGCGATTAGCTCCCCCTTACAAACTTTTAAACCGGCGTTAAGAGCCTTAGCTAAGCCTACGTTTTGCTCTAATTTTACCAATTTAATATTAAGTTTCTTTTCAAATCGATACACTAAATTTTCTAGCTTCTCAGGAATAAAGCCATCAAATACAATAACGACTTCATCCGCTAAGCGAGTTTGCTTTTGCAAACTCATCAAACATTCCTCAAGAAAGACGTCGGACTCTTTTTCGTAAAGTGACATTAATACAGATATAGAGGGCATAGAATACTTAATCTCTTAATATAATTACTAAATTTTTGACTTAATTCGATAAAGCTGACGTTTACCATTAAAAACAGAGTCAAAATAAACAAATCGACCATCAATTGACAGTCGCGGATGTAGGTCACAACGAGTTTCTCCCTTGTAACTAAACCCGTGGAAAAACTCACCCAAAATCCTTACCTCTTCAGTTTTCCAATTACAAAGTATCAAATATTGCATTCGCGCTTTGTCTGGATAGGTATCTGTAATGAACCAATCACCGACCACATGCGGATGTCCATCTCCAAACTTGTCGAGTTTACCCTCTGCAAAATGACTAAATGCTCCTGAGCAAACATCGATTAACCAATAAGCATCCTTATCGTTAGGACCTCTCATAAAACCTAGAATCGTATTTTCATTAATCCAGAAACAATGACTAACCATGCCATGCTTCGCCAATGTTTTTATTTCGCTTCCATCATTTTTTGCAAGCATCAAACGATCAACACGGCGTTTCCCTACATAGTATCTGTGTAAAAAAATGAACTGTTTACCAGATGGCGAAATCATAACGTGATTCAATTTATGAATCGTGTCATCGAAATCAGAAGCTTTCTCTATCTCTTTCACATTATCTATGGTGATTAATAATTGACTACTTCCTGTATCTATATCTATCTTCCAAATACCATCATCGTGACAATTTTCGAGTTCATCTTTACTTAAGACTTCTAGGTTCCGATATCCGTAGTCAGGTCTTAACGCCATGAGTCGGCGATAATTAATTGAAAGGAAATAATTAGCCATAAAACTATCTTGAACAGGATATTCAAACCTACAAATTTGCATTTTCTTTGAAACAGAGTAAACACGACTTACATACTTCCCAGTTACTGTATCAAAATCATTAAATATAAATCGATCACCATCTAACCAATGTGCACGTGTACCTTGTTGCCAATTATAAGCACAACTATCAACCTCTAGGATAAGTTCGTCAGACGCATTATAAACACAAAGTTTAATCGAAACGTCTGCTCTCGGTAAATTACTAGTATTGCCAGAGGCCTTATGAACTAAAGTATAACCGTTTGAGGATCTTGGAGACTTATCAAAATATCCAAAAAAGGTTTCTCCCTTGGTATCTTGGGCAATCCTTTCGATAATCATATCAGATTTATACTTATGACTTTTCTTATGCTTTAGATACATCAGTCTCGAATAACTATCTTTGGCAAATTGCTTAATAAATGGAACTCGCGCAAGTACTCTCGCGATAGCACGCTCTAAAGGGTTATATGAATCACTCATTATTTATTCTTCTCTGACTAAAGTTAATTTGATACCAGTTCTTTATATAATTTTTGATAATTTTCAGACATAGTTTTAGCTGAAAAAACTGTATTCGACAATTCCTTCGCATTTTCCCGGTATTCCTCAGGAAGAACAGTTTTGATTTCCGATAACAAAGATGAAAGTGCTATTGGTCCACTTGAAAGATCAAACACTGTTGCACATTTAGGCAACTCAACAGAAATTTCCTCATGTGAAGGAATATCTGATAATAGACTTGGTAGTCCAGCAGCTAACCCTTCTAATACGGTATTGGGAAGTCCTTCTGAAAGAGAGGACGATAAAAAGTAATCTGCACTACAAAGGTAGTCGCGTACGTTATTTACAGAGCCTTTAATATATATACGCTCAGATTTAGCTAGCATTTTTAATTTTTCTTCCTCGTCGCCACCTCCGAGGATAACTAAACTACCTTTGTTATCTTTTGCGTAATGATCAAATGCTTCTATCAGGAACGCCATATTTTTACGTGAAATTAAACTACCTACGCTAATAAATAGTGGTTTCTCAAAATCACCAATCTGGCGATCAGAAGTCATATTAATAGCTTCAGGATGAACACCATTCTGAACAGGCTGAGCATCAACCCCATGCTTAGCAAGTTGAGCAGCAATTGTTTTTGAACACGCTACCACTGTTGAGCAATTTTGCATTGCTAAAAAGTGTGAACGTGCCATTAAATTCCCTTTTAAATAACCAAATTTCATCGGGTAATCATCATAGGGATAATTTCTAGAAGTCAATAGCCAAGGTATATTTAAATTAAGTTTTGACAGTAATGAATCAGCCCTAATACCTTGCGTATGAATAACCGATGATTTATGCTTTTTTATAAAGTTAAAAAGCATTGACTTAGCATATAATAGCCCCTTTAATCTTGATAGGCCTAAACTTTGAACTTCGATATTCAAATTATCATATTTAAATTTCAAGCTATCACTGGACTCAGGAGATAGAGTTAATACTGTTGGTTCAAAAATATCAAAATCTAAATTTCGGATAATATTGAGAAGTTGATTAGTTGGTCCTGATCTTGCGAGACTACTAACTATATATAATATTTTAATTTTATTCAATTTTTTCTCCAAAAATCATAAGGTTACAGTAAAATGGAGCAAGTTTATGCGATCTTTTTTCTTATCAGAGTTTTTAGGTGAAATACTATATAAATACTAAACATTACAGTAAACACCATGAAGAATTCAAAATAACTCGTCCACGTTAAGTCATATACTAATTTTAAAGTTAATAAAACTGAAGCTAACTTCCACAAATAATAATTATCATCACTCAACATCAGTACTTTTTTCTTATTTTTTAATAACCAAATTAGACTATAAATTATCGGAAAATAATATACTATGAATAATGGGATTCCACCGCTAGTTAAAATATCCAAATAGGTATTATGCAAAAAAGTTCCAACTCCGCGATTTGGCCAAATAACAAAATTCTTAGCATTATTTAACCCCACACCTACCCATTTATGTTGACTAAACAGGTCAAAACCATGCTGAAAAATGTATACACGAAGATAAGCACTTTCACTAACTCTCAATGAATCAATGTTCCCAGAAATAGCCATAAAAAACCGATCGATACGTGCACTTATTGGATTATCTATTAACAACAAAATTATTAATGTTATTACCAATGTAATACATATAATACAACGCTGCCTAAAAGGTAACTTTATTAATAAAAATAGACAAAGAACTAAAAGACCTAATAACCCTGTAATCGATTTAGAAATGAGAATCATTACCGCACATGAAATTAGTCCAAAGTAAATAACCATCTTATAAAGTTTCTTTGGATTTATATGCATTTGAGCAATTGAAAATGCCATAACCAAACAAGTTGTAATCGAAAACACATTTCGATCATGAAATACTCCAGAAAAATCACCTTTCATAGGTTTATATATACCTAAAAAGAATAATATTAATAAAACCAAGTTAACAAAGCACCAAAGAAAAAGCATCTGAACTGAATATTTTGTCATATTTACTCTGCTTTTAATGATAACTTCCGATATAAATATCGAAACCGTCATATAAAATGAGCTAATATATAATATTTTCATGTGTTCAGATCTGTCATAAGCAAATACTGAAAGTAATATACATAAAATCACCCAAGCAATAACCAACGATAGGGATTTTATTAAGGAACGAGTTAATTTACCGCGATATAACGTAACGCATACGAACAAACCAGTCGCCATTAAGCCCGAAATCCAACTAAGGTAAAACACATAATGAGTTTCAAAAGATCTGTAGGTAAGTAAGACTATAAATAAGCATAGTCCCATCAAAGTACCTATTAAACGAGAATAAAGTATCAATCTTTCCTACCTGATTGTTTGAAATATCTAACTATTTTTTACCGAAAAATGATGCTTTAAGCTTACATCTTTCGTTTCAATGCTTCATGGTAAAGTCTAGTATGTATATAAGCTTTTGCCTGTGACATTGAGTCTTTAAAGGTACGTGACGGTAAGTCTGTTTGACTTTGTTTGATATCGTATATATCCACAAACTGTGCAAGAGAAGCTAACCATGCCATCTTTTCATCTAAACGATCTGCTTTAGCATAACTATTTTTAGACCAATACCTAATCCACATTTTAAGTGAAGAATTATTAAAGATACCTAAACTCTGCAAAGCACCACTACTGATACTATCTATCACTTGAGAGCGAAGTTCAGTCCTTAACCATAGCCCGTAACGATTGTTAAGTGGAAGATTATTATCTTCAATTAAAGCACTTTTCTGATTATATTTTTTTCCAGTACGAGCCCATGGTATGCTTTGCAAAATATGAGGTAATTTATTTAGCAAATGCTCGTAAACATCATCGGTTCGACACTCTGAAGCTAAAGACCACATATAACCAAACGACTTAGGAGCAGTAAACATCTGATATAATGGGATCTCATCATCAATTACTTCCATACAAGAATTAAGCTGTCTGCGCATATAGTGCATCTGCATCTCGATCTCACGGTAAGCCATCTCACTTAGTGCAGGGAAACGAGCTCTAGACTCATTCAAGTCACATTGAATATTTGAAAGCGCAATACTTTCAACATCTTTAAGAAGAAAAGAAAAATGATGTAAGTGTTTTTCTAGAATACTGGGAAGTCTATCGGTACGTCTACCAGAATACTCTCCTCGCCCTATGCTATCACCGTAACTACCAGCAAGAATCCCATCAATGCCTTTGGTTTGAGATACCAATTCCATTGCATGTAAATGAACGGGGGAATACTCTGCACCACGTAACGCAGCAAGCTTAATATTTAAAGATAAAACCTCAGAATTTAACTCAAAATATCTAAAATCCCAATTAAATTCTGTAGCAATACGCTCGGCATATACCACATCGCGACTTTCTGGAATACCCCAAGTGAGAGCAGTAACTTTTCCGCTGTATTCACCTGACTCTTGAAGAAGCTTAACAATCCCTGCGACGATACGACTATCCATACCACCGCTAAGTAGGATGCCAACATTATGTTTATCGCATATAAATTGTAGCACTTCTTCTTTTAATTTTTCATGTAACGTATTTGCCGCCTTAGATGGGTCAACCCTATTGTGACCATGTACTGGCAATTCAGATTTAACCCAGCAACTGCCATCATCTGACAATCTTGACATCCAAGGTGTTCTTTCAATACCTTGAATCAAAGTTCTATCACCAATAGCATAATTTTTCATCAAAATGCTGAGTATTGCAGTCTCATCAACCTGATTTATAGAGCTAATATTACCATTCAAAACATCACGAATTGATTTATGAGCTTCGAAGCTACCTGCTTTGTGATAATACGATCTCGAACCTAAGCAGTCATAGTATTCAAACATTTACGTTTCCTAACTTTCTTCGTTTACTAATTCTATATATTTGTCAACTACGGCTTGAACACTAAATTCTGTTGCCCTAACCAAAGTATCTTTCGATTGGTGTGATTCTAGTGTATTAAGAATGGCGAATGAAAGCCTTTTAATATCACTTGGTGGAACCAATTTACCCCATTTTCCATTTTCCAAAATCTCTGCTGGGCCAGAAGGACAATCGGTACTCACTACAGGAATATTAAGAGCTAATGCTTCTACAAGAACATTCCCAAAACCTTCAAATATTGAAGACAATACAAATAAATCTGCTTTTGCTAAGTATTTATACGGATTTAACTCAAAACCATGCAGTGATACGACCTCAGAAAGCCCTAAACTACTAATCAAACTCAGAAGATCTTCACGGAGTGGTCCCTCACCAAGAATAAATAACCTTGCGTTTATATTAACGTCATAAACAAACTTAAAAGCATGTATCAGAGTTTTATAGTCCTTTTGAATAGAGAGTCTACCCAAGGAAACGATAGTTTTATATCCTTTACCAAACCAAGGATGCTCAACTACTTCAATACCAAGTTTATGTATTTGTTCTGTATAAGCCGGATTATACATGACGTTTAAACTCTCTGGTTTAATAGAAAAGTTAGTTATCATATCATCCGCAACACCTTTTGAAACACAGGTAATTTTACCTACATTTCGTGATAACAATGGATAACAAATCGGTAAAAGAGTCGATATAAAGCCCTTATTATTCTTCTTAGAATTTGAAAGGCTAATTACTACCCTCCAAAATATTGTAGTTTTTGTAAACGAAAGCATCTTTGCAATTGCCAGTACCCAGTTTGGCATATGTAATGTACTAAGAATGAACAAAGGCTTAGCCTGCCTCATATAACGAATTAATACACTTATGTCGGCTAAATAAGTTTTATCTATTATAATCGAATTTACATTTTTAGAAACAAGACTTCTTAGTGGCCCGACATCTCTATGCACCAGCAAATCAACAGCATATCCTCTCCGGGAAAATTCATTAGCTAAATAGATCAACTCCCGTTCAGCACCACCGCCAGAATACGACACTAAGTATAATCCAACCCTTTTCGTTAACAAGTGTTTCTCCTTGAGGTAACTTCACTATCTAAATTTTAAAACTAAAACATACAGCTTATTACCACTATTTTAAAGACCTCAATGACTTTACTGTCCTAAGTGTAGTGGTAAAAAAGAGCGCTTTAGTTTGTAATAAAAACAGTTCTCTAGTATTTTTAGTTGTCATATTAAACAAATAAAGAGCAATAATTTGTGATACTACTGTTGCGATGGCTGCCCCCATGGCGCCCTGCCAAGGAATTAACCATAGGTTTAATAACACGTTAGCGACAACCCCAAGAAGGGAACGATAAAATGCATACTTCTGCAAGCCTTCCGCAATTAAATAGCGATAGCTAACACTGCTAAGAGCAATTACCACCCCACCCCATATATGTACAATAAGTATATTAACTGACTCATGATATTGCTCGCCAAAAGCAATATTAATTAATGGGTTAGCGATAAGTCCTACTGCGATCGCAATTACTACACCTACAAAAACCATAAGATTTAGAAGATCTTGTGTTCTTTCTATATATAAATCTCTGCTCTTCTTTCTTGCATTCAGTATCATAGGATATAATGACGTTGCAATCATCGTTGGCACAAATGATGCGCCTTCACTAACTTTAACAGAAACTGCATATATACCTACAGCAGTGTTACCTATGATTTCACCAAGCATTATTTGATCTATCTTTGAAAAAATAATATACAACGCAGTAGACAAAATTAGAGGCCAAGCGTTATTCAATAAATAAATAATTCTATTTGAATCTGGGCGTAGCTTGTTAATATCAACGTTAGAATTAGATAAATATAGATATAATAACCCCAATGACATAATAACAAATTCAGATGCAACAGCAATTGAAAAATAAATAAGCGGAGCATTTAAAATTATCATTACAACTTTTAAGATAATACTAAATGTGAACGCTATTAATTCCATACCCGCACTATATTTTGCTTGTACATGGGCTTCAAACCAATACCTAATAACTTCGAATACTTTAAATAGATATCCTGTTGATATAATTGCAACTAAACCGATAGTTGTTGTTTCACCGGGGCTCAACATAAGCACAACAACTGTAACACTTATAATAAAAATAACACAGCCTAAAGAACGTAAAGCAATGCTTGATGCAATTGTTTTCTCTTGCTCTTCTGGACAACTAAGTACCTCTTTAACGACCAAACTTTCAAGGCCTAAAGTAATCAGTACAGAAAACAAAGTTACAAGAGATAGCGCGTAGCTAAGTAACCCAAAATCTTCAGGTCCTAAATATCTTGCCATTAAAACTGTTAATAAAAGAGCAAGCCCCATTCTATAGATCTTACTAAATAGTAACCATGAGGTGTTTGACAAATACCTACGAAAACCTTTGCTTTTCATTAACTACCTTCATGCTTACAATAGAAAACAGCCAAAAGAGCTAAAAATACTAACCAAGGAAGTACAATTAACAATCGCATCGAATCTGTTGTCTAACAAAGTGTGACTAACAACGGTTATTGTACACATAAAAAATACCTTTCACATTAGAAATTAATATACCCTTCATTATTACAGAAGGCCTATCCTATTCACTAACCCTCAAACGAAAAAAGCCGGAATGCTCACTAGAACATTCCGGCTTTTACTACAATACAATCACTCTAACACCCTAAAGAGAGTCAGGCTAACGATCACTTATCATAAAATTCTCGATACCAAGAAACAAACTCAGCCACACCCTCTTTCACCGTGACTTTAGGCGTGTAACCTGTGGCTTCAAACAAGTCTTGAGTATCTGCATAGGTTTGATACACATCACCTGGTTGCATTTCTCGGAAGTTCTTCTTCGCTTCAATTCCGAGCTCATCCTCGATAGCTTTTACAAAGTCCATCAATTTGATTGGTGAGCCATGGCCTATGTTGTAAATAGAATAAGGTGCAGAGCTAGTAGCAGGAGAACCTTCTTCCACAGTCCAGTCATTAGTTCTTTCTGGAATGATATCTGCGATACGAATAATACCCTCAACGATGTCGTCTACGTGTGTGAAGTCACGCCACATGTCACCATTGTTATTAATGTCTATGGTATCGCCATCTAAGATCTTCTTAGTGAAAATAAATGGTGCCATATCAGGACGGCCCCAAGAACCATATACGGTGAAAAAACGAAGACCGGTAGTCGGGATATCATAAAGATGTGAGTAGCTGTGAGCCATCAACTCATTCGACTTCTTAGTCGCCGCATATAGTGATACAGGATGATCTACAGAGTCAGATGTTGAAAACGGCGTTTTCGCATTCAATCCGTAAACGCTGCTTGATGATGCATAAACTAGGTGTTTTACTTTGTTATGACGACATCCTTCAAGGATGTTCAAGTGCCCAACTAAGTTTGAGTCTGCATACGCGTGCGGATTTTGAATTGAATAGCGAACGCCCGCCTGTGCTGCCAAGTGAATCACTTGATCAAACTGTTCAGTTTCGAACAATTGCGCAATAGCTTCACGGTCTGCGATATCAAGCTCGATAAGTTTAAAGTTCGAGTGCTTAATTCGCTCCAAGCGCGCTAGCTTGAGATTTACATCATAGTAATCATTGATGTTATCTATACCAACAACCGTATGACCTTTCTCAGTTAGTTGCTCTACAACAGCACTACCAATAAAACCAGCTACGCCAGTTACTAAATATTTCATATCATTCTCTTAATCTGAACCAAATAGATCACGTGTGTACACTTTGCTTTCAACGTCTGCCAACTCTTCTACCATGCGATTTGATACGATCACATCAGACATGGCTTTAAACTCAGCCAAGTCTTTAATAACAGCAGAGTGGAAGAACTCTTTTTCTTCTAGAACAGGCTCGTATACCACTACCTCAATACCTTTGGCTTTTAGGCGCTTCATAATACCTTGGATAGAAGAGGCACGGAAGTTGTCAGAGCCTGCTTTCATAATCAGGCGGTAGATACCGACTCGCTTTGGATTACGTTTCAATATCGAGTCAGCCACAAAATCTTTACGCGTGGTATTGGCATCAACAATCGCACCTATTATATTATTCGGTACTTCTGCGTAATTGGCACGAAGCTGTTTGGTATCTTTAGGTAGGCAATACCCTCCATAACCAAACGAAGGATTGTTGTAGTGACTGCCGATGCGAGGATCTAACCCTACGCCCTCAATGATCTGGCGAGCGTCTAGGCCATGAGTTTCGGCGTAAGAATCCAGTTCGTTAAAGTAAGCGACGCGCAGTGCAAGGTAGGTATTCGAAAACAATTTAACTGCTTCGGCTTCGGTAGAGTCCGTAAACAGCACTTCGATGTTCTCTTTTACTGCACCTTCTACCAGCAAATTAGCAAATGTTTCAGCACGCTCAGAACGCTCACCCACGATAATGCGTGAAGGATGAAGGTTGTCGTACAGTGCACGCCCTTCTCTTAAGAATTCGGGTGAGAAGATCAGATTATCACAGCCTAACTCTTGCTTAATGCGAGCGGTATAACCCACAGGAACGGTGGATTTGATCACCATCACTGCATTTGGGTTAATCTTCATCACCAGTTTAATCACCGCCTCTACTGACGATGTATTAAAGTAGTTGGTTTCTACGTCGTAATCAGTTGGCGTTGCAATCACTACATAGTCGGCATCTTGGTATGCCTGTTTGGCATCGAGTGTAGCAGTGAAATTAAGGGGCTTATTAGCCAGAAAGTCTTCAATTTCAACATCGACTATCGGCGATTGTTTGTTGTTCAGTAGCTTGACTTTATCTTCAACAATATCAACCGCGATAACTTGATGGTGCTGCGCTAGCAACATCGCATTAGACAGGCCTACATAGCCTGTACCTGCAATAGCAATTTTCATTTTATTCTCGTTTTATTCTTTAATGTGCAAAGGACTCACCTCACATTGATAGCAAGCCAATCCTTGTGTACAACACGATTTGTACTCATTCCACCAAGTAAAGTTGCTGTTAGGGATGCACAACCGCGTTATTCTCTTTCTTCAAATACTAGTTACTCCAGCTTATTCCACTTTCACGACACTTTTCCCATCTAAAAAGAGTGTGTCATCCAATACATGTGGAATAAGAAACACCCTACAATGATGTAGAACATGCAGTATTCTGACACGTTTAACGCCTCACCAATGGAGACTAACCGCAGAGTACGTGACTTGAACCGAACAAATCACCACGAGTGATTCCCTTAGCATGATGTAATAGCGTTGCTCGCGGTCTAGGTAACCACTACCTACCAATCACAACCTGCAAATTTCAAGACCTGACCCCGCTTTTCCACTTTCGAACTATCTTCGCCATCTGAAATGAGTGAGTCATCCAGTAGGTATGGAATAGGAAACAACCGACAATGGTGTAGAACATTACGTATTCTGGTACGTTGAAGTATTCACCTAGTAGGCCAATGGTTGAGTAAATGATTTGGGTTACGCAAATTACTACTAGTGCTTCGCGTGGGGTGAAGCCGATACGTTGCATAATATGGTGGAAGTGTTCTCGGTCAGGGTGAAAGGGTGAGTGTCCTTTGCGGACGCGGCGGATCATAATGGCCATCATATCAATCAAAGGCACAGCAATTAACCAAAGTGCGGTTACCGGTCTAATGACGTAGTGTCCACCCTCGCCTTGTGTTCCGCCGATCAGAACCCAAATTACGGTAAAGCCGATCATCATGCTTCCTGCATCGCCCATAAATACCTTACGCACTTTACCGAAGTAACCTAGGTTAAATAAAATGAACGGAATTAAGATAACGATAAAGACGACAGTAAAATACGCGGCATTAGGAAGATCGTGGCTATAAAAGACAATGCCGAGTGACGCAAACACTACCGTGGTTAATCCACCTAATAGACCATCAATACCATCAACCATATTAAAGGCATTGATTGCGCCGATTACGGCAAACATAGTAACAACGATGTCAACATAAGGAGGGAACTGCCAAACACCAAAGCCCAGTGCGTTACCGATATGCGACAGTGTGATACCTGTATAATGAATCATCACCAAAGTTAATAGTGCCTGAATTCCCATGCGTAATTTATAACTAATATCAAAGCGATCATCTAACACCCCGATCGCCACCAAGATGGTTAAACAAGTGGCAAAAATTCCTGGGTGCTGCAGTTCGTCAGCATTGATATATAAGAAATACAGCACTGTAATACTAATCGACACTCCACCAACCAAAGGTACAACACCTTGATGAAGTTTACGTGCATTCGGTTTATCCACTAAGCCTATTGCATACCCTACTTTACGCATGCAATAAAGCACCGCAAGTGATAAGAAGAAAAACATCGATAGTTCGATGATATACTCAAAAACTGACATGACAGAAAACCTATCGTGAATGATTAAGAAAATGTAAAAAGAAAATGTAAAAAGAAAATGTTTTGAAAATAAATGGTATAGCAATTTAAGCTTATGCTGTACCGAAGCACAGTACAGATTATTCCGTAGTTAGAGACAAAAAGTGGGGTAAACAGTAATTAAAATCAATATTGAATCAGCTACGATAGAGTATCAATCGTTAAAGAGTGGGTTATAGAATTCAAGGGAAAATCACCAATGAAACTAAGTAATCATTAAGGGCGTATGCAACAAGAATAAAGTGCTAAGCTCTTGCAACGAAAATCTTACTTTAAACTTTCTTGGTAGAAGAACGGTCAATTTTTACTTTACTGCCTTTTAAGTAAACATTCTGGTAGCAATAGTTAGTCGCTTCGATATACCCTTCTACACTTCCACAATCAAAACGCTTACCTTTGAATTTATACGCAATCACGCAACCACTTTTCGCTTGCTCTAACAATGCATCGGTGATTTGGATCTCCCCGCCTTTACCGGGCTTAGTATCTTGCAAAATATCAAAGATATCAGGAGTTAAAATATAACGACCAATAATAGCTAGATTACTCGGCGCTGTACCTTGCTCTGGTTTTTCTACCATGTCGGTAATACGAATTAAGTCATCACTTAAATGCTCACCCGCAATCACGCCATATTTATGCGTTTCCGATTCAGGCACTTCTTCAACCGCGACAATAGAACAGCGGAACTGACGATATAACGCAGCCATTTGCGCTAAAACACCTTCCTGCTCACTGATACACAAGTCATCTGCCAAAACCACCGCAAAAGGATTGTCGCCCACCAATTCTTTGCCGGTTAAGATTGCATGCCCTAACCCTTTCATCTCGCGTTGGCGGATAAATGTATACTGCGCAGAATCAATCAAAGAACGAATATCATCTAATAGAGGTTCTTTGTTGGTACCTTGAATTTGATGCTCTAACTCATAGTTCTTATCAAAGTGATCCATAAGTGAGCTTTTACCACGGCCTGTAACAACAGCCATGCTAGACATACCCGCTTGAATAGCTTCATCAACACCGTATTCAATAAGGGGTTTATTGACTATAGGCATCATTTCTTTTGGCATTGATTTTGTGGCAGGTAAAAAACGCGTGCCATAGCCAGCAGCAGGGAATAGACAGTGTTTACTCATTTTATTATCTTTAATTAATTGGAAATAAGGAGTATGTATCAATTGCCGGGGATTAACCCTAAGCTAAAATTTGCGTGCAAATTTCAAGACCTGCCTCCGTGTTGATTTCGTACAATGCGACTTACTATTGAGCAATGCACATTAAAATAATTTGCTATTTGTTTGAGCGTGTAACCACCAGAACGATACGCAAGAGACATCGCTTCGGAACGATTAGACGCCAATGCTTCATAAGTGGGCAAGGGTTTTGGTTTAGATCGTCGTTGTTTTAATGGCACTTCTTGAAGGTCGCATTGTAATTTGTCATGCAGTGCTTGGTGCGTTTGCACAAAATGGTCACTGCCGAGAAAAACTTGATGTTGCAAGTGTTGCCAAATATTAACACCCCTACCATTAGCAACGAACTGTATATACTCTTTTATGGCGACCTTTCTATTTCTAGAAAAATGGCATAACAAAGCATCCGTTGCCAACCAATCCGGTGACTCTAAATTGCCAAGCATATGATGCCAACTAGACCACTGCCATTCATCTAAATTCTCAACCATTTTTGCCCGTAAAGGATTGAGAACAATATAACGACAGAGTTCGAGTAAATAGTTTTCTTTATCAACCAAGATTGCTTTGTAGCGCCCTTGAAACAAGTGTCCCACCCGTTTGTGCTTGCGATTGATGGATTGAGTAAATACACCATTTAAGTGACGCATACCCTGACTTAAATTACCGTCTGGCGTTTCAAGCAAGAGATGATAATGGTTACTCATCAAACAGTAAGCATGTACTACCCAGTTGTAATGCTCACAAACTTGCCCTAGAACATCCAAAAATAACTCAAAGTCCTCGTCGCTAGCATAAATACACTTTCGTTCATTACCTCGTGAGGTTATATGATACAACGCCCCTGAAAACTCTAATCGCAATGGTCAACTCATGATTCCATTCCAAGTGAAACAGCAAAACATGAAGTTAACTATTACTCAAAACAAAACGATATTAATCACAACATCACTCAATTACGACCAGCCTCGCACTAAATCAACCGAAAAACGACATAAAACCGATTACAAAAACCACACTAAATAAAAAAGACCAAACCTCGCTATTACCCACACTTATTACACGTGCAAATTTCAAGACCTGACCCCGTTATTCCTTGCTACCCTGATGGAGCTTGCGCGCATTGGGTTTATCAACCAAACCTATTGCGTAGCCAACTTTACGCATGCAATACAGCACGGCAAGCGACAAAAAGAAGAACATGGACAGTTCTATTAGATAGTCAAAAAAAGACATGAATAAAGCCTAATACGAGTTGAATATGTACGTGTCTAGCCAACACGCTTAAATAGAATAAGGTTTATAGTTTTCTGCCAGCGTAATGATTTAAAGAACATTTGGCATTTAGAGTTTGAACGTTTATCGCTGAAGCCCCTAACTGAACAACTCTGCAGATTACCGTTGTTCTGTGTCACAGATATGACTATAGGGTTTAGAATAGCAATTAAAAAATGTGTCTCAGTTTGGTCTCACCCTGAGACACATATTGTTGTAAGCAAATGAATTATCGAATTAAAAAAGGAACGCCAACGATCATCCCAATAGGGCACACGATTCAATGGCTTATACGAAAAGACAAGCTTTCTCTCTGTGAGTTTGCCGCGGCCTTGATTAGCGACTCTTTTGTTTGTGACTTAAGGCACTAACAATAGAGTTTGCGATATTTCCAACTGCAAATTCTTTTCCTAATAGCTCGTAGCCAGAAGCACCAATACGTTTCCTTAACTCGGCATCACTTTGCAACTTGCTTGCATTTTCAAAGAAAGTATCATCGTCACCGTTAACGCTAATCAACCCAGCATGATTTTCATTCACCAAATCCATTAGATCATTTCCTTTATTGACACTGCCTAAGATGGGGAGTGACTGAACCATATATCCTAATAACTTACCAGGAAAATTATGTGCACTATGCTGAGATGACAGTGAGAATAATCCAACATCGACTTGAGCTAAAATATCTTTGAATTGATCTTGGGAAACAGAAGGCAGATAAGAGCAATTGTTCAACTCCCAATCTTTAATCAAGTCATTCACTAACTTGACTTCATCACCCTGTCCTACAAAAAGGAAGTGCGCCTTGTCGAAGCATTGCATGGCTCTCGCTAAACGCATTAGATTGGCCATATCCTGAGCATGACCAATATTCCCCCCGTAGAAGTAGATTACTTCATCGTCTATCCCTAATCGCTTTCTCAAGTGATCTTCTTTTCCAGAGAGCTTATGAGGTAACAGATTAGCCCAGTTGCGCAGTATCGCAGTTGGGTATTGCAACCCCGTATTGGAATTGAATATCTCTAGGTTTTTCTCGGACATAACACCAATAGTATCTGCTTGACGATAAGACACTGATTCAAAGAACCTAAAGTAACGTTCTATTAAAGAGCCTTCTTTCATCAAACCCGAATCAATAGCCCATTGAGGAAAGAAATCACGCAAGACAAGGTAACTATTGCACTGGCAACGTTTTTTCAGTTTTGATACCAACGATCCAAAGAAAATTGATGGAGAATAGTAAACAACCCCATCAAATGTATCTTTATCGATTTTTCCTTGAATTGCACTCCAAGATCTAAAAGACAGCAACGTTTCATTAATCGCTCGCTTAATCTTTGGAACATCCTTGATTTCGCCAGAAAAGAAACGCCAAACTACAATACCATCTAAATGATCTTCTATAAGTGCTGATTCATGTTTTTCGAAGTGAGGCGTGATAACTGTTACTTCATGTCCTTGACTTATTAACTCTAAACCAAGTTCATGAAACATTTTGGCTGCCACACGTGTGCTGTGTGGCAGGTAGTCATCAATAATTAACGCTAGGTGCATTACTGTTTCTTCCAAACAACGCGGTTAACATAGTCGGTGTAGCTTAGAATTGTACGAAGTACCTTGTCAGAAACATTTGGTGCACTATAATCAGCGACTTTGTTCAACAAACGATCTTCGCCTCTTGGTTGATCCTCCAAGATTTCAATCGCTTGTAGAATTCGCTCTACACTCATCCCTGTAAACATCACAGCCCCCTCTTCAAACCCTTCAGGTCGTTCTTGAGCTTCGCGGATATTAATAGCAGGGAAGTTTAAAATCGAAGACTCTTCCGTAATCGTGCCACTATCACTTAAAACGACTTTCGCTTCTCTCTGCAGACGGATGTAATCACTGAAACCTAGCGGCTTCATCAAGCGAACTAAAGGATGGAACTCTAGATTTAGTAGCTCAATCTTCTTACGCGTTCTTGGGTGAGTGGAAACAATAATAGGTAGATTATACTTTTCAGCAATCGTATTCAGCGCTAACACATAGTTGTTAATATTACGCTCAGAATCGACATTTTCTTCACGATGAACACTAACTAAAAAGTAACCTTCACTCTTAAGTTCTAGGCGCTCTAACACATCAGATTGTGAGATTTTATTTTCGTAGTGAATCAAAACCTCATCCATTGGGCTACCTGTTTTTACGATGAAGTCAGGGCTAATACCCTCACGTAACAGATAGTCACGAGCAATGTCGCTATATGGCATGTTTACATCAGAAGTATGATCGACAATCTTTCGGTTTATCTCTTCTGGAACACGTAAATCAAAACATCGGTTACCCGCTTCCATATGGAAAATAGGAATCTTCTTACGCTTAGCTGATATAGCAGAGAGCGCACTGTTAGTATCACCCAGAATCAACATAGCTTCAGGCTGAATTTCCTCAAACATCTTATCTGACTTACTAATAACCTGAGCCATAGTTTCAGCAGCAGTACCGCCAGCACACTCTAAAAATACATCAGGAGAACGGATACCAAGATCATCAAAAAAGATTTGGTTTAATTCATAGTCATAGTTTTGACCAGTGTGAACTAACGTATGGTCAGTGTATTCATCCAACTTAGCTATTATACGTGAAAGACGAATGATTTCTGGGCGAGTGCCTACGACGGTTACTACTTTTAATTTACTCATAGTTATATCTCTTAGTGTAATCGCTGTGCATGAATGCTACCAACTCATCCCAAGATGGTGGTACGAAGCCCGTTTCATCCCGAAATTTTGATGAATTAAGTGAGCGGTCAATGACAAAGTCTTCAAACTTCTCAATTTCAATCTGCTTATTGTAGACATCAGCAACTTTTGAGATCAAAGAGTACTTGTCGATAGGATCTACAGATAATTGATACAGGCCAGAGAGAGATGCATTAGGAAGTACATAATCTGCAAGAACTTTTGCAACATAGGCCGTTGGCAGGCCAGAGAATACTGCTTTGGAGAACCCTCTAACAGAATCGTTTTGACTTAAGAACCAGTCTACTAAGCTAACTGAAGATTTAAGCTCATGACCGATAATTGAAGTACGCAGAGTTACGTGCTCGCCGTAATCTACTTCACCAAGACATTTAGATTTACCATAAAGATCTGTTGCAGTTGGTAAATCAGACTCTAGATAATTACCCACTTTACCATCAAATACGCAGTCTGTTGAAAAGTGAATTAAGCGAGCGTCAATAGTATCGCAAAGGTGTGCAATTTTATGAGGAAATAGCGCATTGATCTCAATGGCTTCAACGTGCTGCTTAGAAACAACGTGCTGCTTGATAAGGCCAATACAGTTTATTACAACGTCAGGTTTTATGTCTAAAGCCGCCATTTCCAAAGTAGCGAAATCTTTCACGTCAACATTAGTAATCAGTTTATCTGTTGATGGGAAGAAATGCTCCACCCCATTAACGCTGCGAACTGTGCCATACACATCGAGATTTGATAATTCGGATAAATTGGAAAAGATGCTATAACCCAGCATCCCTGTCGTTCCAATAACAAGAACTTTCACGTTATACACCCTCTGGAACGATAATGTTACCCGCTTCAATTTCACGGATGAAGTCTAGCTTTCTTAGTAGCTGCTTCATGCCTTCAACATCAAGACGGTCGGTATTGTCTGAGTTGTAATCCTCAACTTTTGAAAGACCTTTCTCACCTTCTTCAAAATACTTTGAATAGTTTAAGTCGCGATTATCGGCAGGAATGCGGAAATATTCACCTTGATCTTGCGCAACAAACATCTCTTCACGACTACACAATGCTTCAAATAGTTTTTCGCCATGACGCGTGCCAATAACATTCACTTTATGCTCAGGTTTATCTATCATTTCAAGGATTGCTTGTGTGAGTACTTCAATCGTTGCGGCGGGTGCTTTCTGGACAAAAATATCGCCATTTTGACCATAAGTAAATGCATGTAATACTAAATCAACGGCATCATCAAGCGTCATCATAAAACGCGTCATGGTCGGGTCTGTAAGGGTAATTGGTGTATCTTCGATAATTTGACGAATAAACAGCGGGATAACACTGCCGCGAGAAGCCATCACATTGCCATAACGCGTACCACAAATCACCGTGTTTGTGCCTTCTAAGTTGCGACTTTTAGCAACAACCACTTTTTCCATCATCGCTTTAGAGATACCCATTGCATTGATTGGGTAAACAGCCTTATCCGTGCTTAAACAAACAACCCGGCTAACACCATGAAAAATTGCAGACTCTAATACATTCTCAGTACCAAAAACATTCGTTTTAACGGCTTCTAGCGGATAAAATTCGCAAGATGGTACCTGTTTTAATGCTGCAGCATGGAACACATAATCCACACCGCGCATCGCAGTTGCGATACTCTGTGGGTCTCGAACATCACCGATGTAAAACTTTAGTTTGTCGTTGTTAAAAGCTTTACGCATATCGTCTTGCTTTTTCTCATCACGAGAAAAAATACGAATTTCTTGGATATCGGATTCTAAGAAGCGACGTAATACTGCGTTGCCAAAAGACCCAGTACCTCCAGTGATTAATAGAGTTTTACCTTTAAACATTTTATTGTCCTATAATATCATTTATTATTTTTAAGTACGACTTAACCTTCTGCTTATTATCAGGGAACCTTTTTATTCTCTTGCCTCCTTTAATCAACATCTTTCTGCGCACATCTTCATTTTCAATGATAATAGAGAGCTTATTCGAAATATCTTGAGGAGAAAAAGGGTCAAAATAAATGGCACAATCACCACAAATATCTCTAGCAAAGTCATAATCACTAGTAGCAATGCATAAGTTATTGGCCATAGCTTCCAAATAACTAACTGAAAAGCACTCTATTAAAGTAGGTAAAAATAATGCGTCCGCATTTTTATACAAACTCTTGCAATCTTCAACAGACACTGGGCCCATATTGACCGTATATTTTTTAAATGTCAGTGACTGTTTATCGTATTCATCCTTAGGAAAGGTAACTATAAAGATCGCATTAATTCCTTTTAGTTCTAATAATTCAGCGACTTTTGAAATAACTCCTAAGTTTTTATGAGGGTAGTTATATGTAACTGAAATAAACTTGAAATAATCCTTATAGCTCTCTAATTTCTTTTGGAATTTTTGATTATCCGAATAATCAACAGTATATATATAGGGTAAAGTATTTGAAACAACACTTATTCTATCCGCTTTTCCTCCAAACTTATCAATAAATAACTTTCTCACTGAATTGGTTTCTGTGATATAATATTTATTCGGAGAATATAATAATTTCCCCAGGACAAAGTTTTTGAATTTATAAAAGTATTTAGATGCAAATGAATATACTTTATATGCGTTCGTTTTATCGTTTACGAGCCAAGCATTTGCAAAACCTATAATATGTTTGCTTTTGGGGTTCCAAAATGTAGGCCCAAATATACTAAAGACACAATCAAAAGAACTGCTCATTTGTACAAGGGTTTTACTAGACTTATTAAAGGGCATCAGATTCATGATCCCAGTAGTGATAACTATACTTTTAGACTTTAGAGTGTCAGATAATTGTGAGTAGAGTCTCTCGCTAACCAAATATGAAAAACAATAATTTTGAGAATGTGAACTTTCGAGCTCTGTAATAACAGATATTGCAACTTGAAGTCCACCACCTACTTTTATATTTGAGGCATCAACAAGAATTTTATTCATGAACCAATTGCTCTTAGTATTTTTTTAATATGAACTGATATAGTGTTACGTAAGCCTCTTTTTTTAAATAATTTAAAAGCAAGTGCATAATCTAATTTAGCTTGAGGGTATGAGTAAAAATTTAGAGTTAAATTTTCTCTCATCAAATGGAAGTAAGGTTTATTACTATATTTCTTCAAAATTAATTTAAGCGCTAATTTAATCTTTTCATCTGACTTAGAAATTCGCTCATGCTCGTGAGATACATCGATTACATATGTAGCATCAGGAATCCGTTTACCTGGACCATATTCCGAAATTAATCTAATCCAAACATCATGATCTTGCCATGCTGGTAATTTGCTATCAAAACCACCAATCGCCAAAAAGTTAGTCCTCAATGTAAAAACCTGATTACCAACATTATTTTCCATAACAATATCATTAATAGTAAAGCACCTATCATCCATTAATATATCCTTCACATTTTTTCTTGTCTTATATTTATAAGAGGAAGATAAAAATGAATATTTTTTTAGTAAATTTGCATTATGAATAAATGCTTCAAGCCGATTATCTTCAAAATAATCATCATCATCTAACCCTGTAATATATTTTCCAGTACAGTTTTCTATCGCTTTATTTCTAGCGGCACATGCCCCAGAGTTGGTTGGTAGTTTGTAGTATTTAATATTTGAAAATTCGTCAGTAAAATTTTTCATCAGTAAATCGGTACTATCTGTGCTATTGTCAGAACAAACGACAATTTCAAAACTCCCATACGATTGGGAAAGCACAGATTGGATTGCCCTTTTTAACAACTGAGCACGGTTGTATGTACAAATGTACACACTAACGGTTGGTTTTGTGTTCATAAATATACCCGAATATACTGCTGACCTAAATAATCCAAAATAGAATTAAGTACAGCACTAATATTACCAAATCGAAGAAATGAGAAAAATAAGAATGACAAAATTAAAATAGGAAATACCAGTATAATTACGTATCTAATTTTGCTTCTGATCCTTGGATGAATAAACTTTTTGAAAAGAAAAAATTAAATACTAATGCAAGTGACAAGAAAACAAAACCATCACGGCCAAAATATGCAAGAACAAATATTGAGTATGATAAAGATGCAATTAGTAGCAATATGGCTATTTTAGAGGTGTATCCAGCACTAACATATACAAAAAGTAATAGAAAATAAACGTGCATTCAGCATACCTATTATTAACTTAAGCTTAATAATAGATTTTTAGAAATTCCCTTCTGAATTTCTACTCCAATACTGTCCCCAAACAATATCAATATCCTTAGAGGTAAATTGTTGAAAACCGCTAGCTGGTAAAAATGTCATCTCCCCAAAATAAATATTATCTTCTATTAAATATAAATCGACTCTGACGTAATTAAAGTCACTAGCTAATTTTTTAGCAATATCCACCATTTCATAAACCTTACCAGGGTCAGAAAGAGTATAATTTCCTGATTTATAATTTAAATTATAATCTAGTAAATTTAGTCTTTCATCATATAAATTTCTTTTATGATCGCCAAATCGATCAAAATCTATTTGTAATATCCATCTAGTATTTCCGTTATCATTAAAGATATGAAATTTATAATCATCGGGAGCATTATTATTATTTAGCATCAATTTTTCAACTAAAATCTTACGCTCGATTAAATCATAATGACTTTCACCAAGTCTTGAACCAACGTAACTTGAACTTATAGCCAAGTTGAATTTTTTTGTAACCTCTTTTGCACTTATAGCATTCTTGTCATGAACTATTTCGATATGTTCAGGTCCACTGCCATGATTTGTCTTTATGACAAAACTATTAGGTAGAGATTCAATATCTTCTTCCCTAAGAAGATTAAATGTATTAATCAAGGGAATCAAAATCTCCTCTCCACATTTTATAGAAACATAATCTCTAACTTTCACTTTATCTGCTAAGTTAGCATGTACTATAGATAAGTTGGTTTTTCTTGATTGGATTTTTTGATTAAATGTCACTGGATTTTTCCAGTTCATAATATATCCCTGTTTTTTCAAAAAAAATAATGATATTTTTAATTTAGCAGGGAGTTTCCAGAACATACTCTTAATGTAAGCTAACATTTTTCACCTTGTTTTTAAATTTTATAATATTGAAATAAGTTTCGTTTCTTAACAAATGCTTCTTATGATTAAAATAGTAGCTATTATTAATTTTTTAGTTTTCTGGTGAAAACCGAAATCCACCCTTATAATAGATAAATTCAAGCTCACAACATAGCCAATTTTAAAATCAAATATTAAGAATTAGGTACAACCCCTTGATTACAAATAAGATCATTACAAATTAATCGATTCAACTGTACCAGAGTTACATTTAATTCTTTATCCAAACACTTAATTTTATTCATAATTTAAACATGATTAAATGTTTTTAATTTTGACTGGCTATATCTAAGAATATTTTGATGGTTTATATCTAAGGATATATAGGTAGATAATATACATAAAAAATGTGTATAAATAATTAAAATTTAACCATGTTGTTTCTGATGGAATTAAATATATTGAAAAAAATACAGCAGAGAGCGCGGTTTCATTAAAACTATCAAGATGAAGAATATAGTGATAGGAAAGTTTTAAAAACAGGATAATAAATGATATTAATCCAAAAAAACCTAAAACAAATAAAATAGCAATTATGTTATTTGCATCTCGAATAAATAGATCAGACAAGTAACTGTAGTATTCTAAAGATCCAAAACCATAACCGAATAAATAAAATAATCCTCCATTATAATTTAAATATTCCAACAACACGCTATTTATGCCATCCCTTCCGGTCATACCACGTTCTGCTGCAAAGATAATATACTCTTGAACGGCATCAACACTCAATAAAAAAGAAACTAAGAAACAAGTAGAAAGCAATAACAAAATTCGCCCAAAAGGTGAATACGACCTTATAATGTACGGGCTTAAAAATAGTAAAAAAATTATTTGAGTGAGAAAGCCTATTCTTGACGTAGTTTCAATTATAAAATAGTTGCATCCTATAATGAGAGCAATTGAAAATGTTTTCATTATTTTATTATTAAACTTAGCAATATTTATAAAGTTTAAAATGGCCATAAACCCGTATAAAAAAGAAGAATTATGCCGATTTTCTGAAATTCCTATATATGCATTTTCCCAATCTCTAAGTGAACTCAATGTTAAATATGATAATACGAGGTATATCAAGCATACATATGAAAGAATCTTAATCAAATTAAAAAAATCATTTTCTGATACTAACTCACTAACTCTAATACCAATTATAAACACCAAAACTAAAGAAACAACTTGTTTAATAGCATCAATTTTAGTTGGTGAATATATTATACTAAGAGTAGACAATATTATTAGTATATATATGGGGTAATTGACTCTTGTTAAGTGAAATTTCATTCGATAGCCAAATAATATTATATAACTTCCAAATAAAATATAGTTAATACTAACCGGAAATAATTCTCTCTGCATACTTGTCGGTAAAAGAAATGTCATAAAAAACAAAATAAGTACCACTAGCAATATGTTCTTTTCAATTTTCATAATTATAAAATGCTTTATCACGAAAATAGGGTACTGGACGTCCAATTACAGTAAATATATGAACTTCATTTTCATAGGGCTGGGAACCATTATAATAACTGTCACTACCATCTAAAGTCCCCCACTCCCCTTGGAATTCACTTATCAAAGGAGGAAATACATCATAAATAGACTCGGTAGCTTTTGTTAATTTAGCTAATGGTTGGGGAGTCGTTGGAAGAATATAATCACTCATTCTTTTTTTTCTTTTGAACTTCTAATTCCATTGCATGCTTAGCTACAAAATAATATGATTCGTTCCTCATAAAATGCATACCTAAAATAGCTTTATTTAACCCTTTACGCCTCCCAATAACTGCTCTAATTAACTCTTTTACAGTCCCTTTTAAAGTTGGTGTGATAGGTAAAGGAGATAAGGATTTTAATAAGTTATTCTTTACATTTTGATATGAATTTATAGCCATTTGGTCATGATGAATATAATATTCATCCCTCAATAGTCCACAAAGAGCTTCTAGGTTAATCTTCTTTTCGTCTTTTGATATATGGACTTTACCATTTGAGGTGTGGTGGAATACTGGTTTAAAAGTGATAGGTATGTCTTTTGACATAGTTAGCACTATAGAGAACGAATTATTCTCAATGCCAGCCCAACGCCCACCATCAAAATAAAAATTACCTAAGCTATAAAAAATAAGAGAATCATTATGTTTTTCATGCCCCTGTGGCACATGTGGATGAGAACCAATAACAGCATCTGCACCTAAATCACACAGATGTTTATAACGCTCTCGCCATTCTTTTTGAGGAATATTATAATCCTCTAATCCGGCGTGAGAAAAAACCAAAATAAAATCACATTCCTCTTTTAATTTTAAAATAGTCCTATCTATCCGGGGATGATTAATCCAAGCATAACCAAATTGTTCATCTCGTTCGAAATGATCAATAACACCAAATTGAGCTTCTCCACCATTTAAAATGCCTATTTTTAAGCCATTGATTACCTTAATTAGTGGAGCATATGCTAACTCATGAGTTGTTCCAGCCCCGAGTGTTTCTATATTTGATTTATTTGCTTCATCAATAGTAGCTTCCAATCCCTCTCGACCAAAATCCATAATATGGTTGTTTGCTAGCAAAGCTAAGTTAAACCCTTGAGCCTTTAAACCCGAAATTGTTTCTTCTCTTTGTGAGTGGTGGATTCCCGATTTAGTCTGAGGGCTACCATACCCATGGATTGGAGCCTCAAAATTGCAAATAGAATAATCTGCATTTTTTACAATGGTAGCTAACTCTTCAGTAAGTAAAAAACCGTCGGCATTGTTGTAATTTACAATATCACCACAAGCAAATAAGTTAACCATTTTTTAATTTCCTTTTTCCATACTGACGACTATAAAGCAATACGATGCTTATGATTAAAATATTAGTAATAGCACCTACCACACTAAAGGATGCGATTGAAATAATATCACTTTTGAAAAAATAGAAGCTCATAAAAAGCACTAGAAATCTGACCAATATAGTGAGAAATGTAAAGAATAAGTAAAACCTCTGAATCCCCAAAACTGGAATGGCCTGATTACTTGGCGAATTTATAAACATAAAATACATCCATACAGCCATCCATCGAGCGTACTCCCCTGCTACAACCCATTCTGGGCCAAACACCATACTAAACAGCCAAGGTCCAAATACAATTATCAAAAAAAATGGAAGAAAACCTACAGCAGCGAGAGCTAACGTAGCTTTTATTATGAGGTTGAAAAGGTTCTCATTATTGTATGCAGCCGCTGCAATTCTTGGATAAAACACGTCCCCGACAGCCTTGCCTATAAGAGTTGACGGGATACCAAGCACTGTTCTGCCTATGGTATAAAAACCAGCCGTAGCAGGCCCAAAAAAGCTTACCAACAATAATACAGGCAAGCTTTGTGATAAAGCGTTAATAAATTGTTGTGGTGCTCTGTAAAAAGCAAAGTCGCGGTGCTTATATGCTAACTTTTGCATACTTACACTACTGGGCGGTGACTTACTTATTTTATCTTCTTCTACAGACCACTTATTCGCTCCCCAAAAAAGCTGTAAGAAGTATAAAGCATTCCCCAAAACTGCTACCAGAATCAATACCCAACCTGTTGGATTAAGAACTCCAAAACCAGATTTTGCACTATTTACAATTAAAGCCTGACTGATTGCAATACGGGCAGTAATTTTGAATTGCTTTTTACGTATTAACCACTGTTGCATTATTTGTTGCAAACCGATAAAAAAAACTGCAAAAGGGATTAATATTAAAAAGCTTGAAATAGACTCCAAATTAAACCAATTAACCAAATACTTTTCAGTGAAAAATATGATGAGAAAAATAAGAAGAGAAATAATACCTGTTATGAACACACTTAACCTAGCAATACCTCTTGCATCATCATCATTTCTTGGTAAGACAATAGCAATAGGATACGCAAGTGCAACAATGGGAGACAGAACTCCTAAAATAGCTAAAAATACCCCCAATAGACCAAACTGTTCCGCTCCATAAATACGCGTAATAATAGGTGTAAATAACATTGTAAGAGCTTGCGCACCAGCGGCTCCCGTTGCGACTACAGCCACATTTCGGATAAATTTGCTTTGAGTTAATTTCTTAATCAATCTGGGGGCCTTAATCATATTTACTAAACCTAGTTATAAAAAAATTCCATTTTACTTATAAATAAATGGTATAAAGTTATTTTTAAAACTCAACCTAACGAGCAGTACTGAGACACTTTTATTTCATTTTGAGACAACCTGATTCAGCCAAACCCTTATAAACCCAAGGTTTCACTTAATTTTTCAAAAAGGCCCCAATAGGTCCATGTAAATATCTATCTTGGTACGCATAAGTTTTCATTAGGCCAATAACTATCTAGCCAATTCAGTTACACGTCACCTTCTTAAGGGATCGTTGCCATTAAGATCCCGGATAATTGCTACGCAATTTCCGGGATGACAGTTTCTATAGAGTCGAGCTTAAATACTTATACTGACTAGAATACACTCTTACTATTACAAAGACTTCAATGGGTGATACTACGAATCACTTTTGTATGCGTAATTGTAGTAACCATATGTGTAGTAACTTGAAGCTGTTTTCTCTACGGCATTCAAAATAACGCCTTTAGTTTCTACACCAGCTTGTTCTAGGCGATCTGCAGCTACTTCAAGCTCTTTAGGCGACGTTATGCCGAATCTAGATACCATCAGTGTTGTTCCACTATGGCGGCCAACGATTGCGGCATCGGTTACAGCTAGCACAGGTGGTGTATCGATAAGAACGATATCGTAGTTTTCACTTGCCCAATCCACCAATTCAGTAAATCTAGCGTGCATTAGGAGCTCTGAAGGATTTGGCGGTGTTTTACCTTTAGAAATAACATCTAGATTATCTGTGATACTAGTATGAATCACATCTTCGATACTGTGCGTATTTGCTAGACAGTCTGAAAGGCCGTGGGTATGAGCCAAAATAACGCCATGCCCTATATGGCCTTTGCGCATATCGGCGTCGATAACAAGCACCTTTTGACCACTACTAGCGATAACCGAGGCAAAGTTGGTAGAAACAAACGACTTACCGATACCTGGCGACGGGCCCGTAATCATAATGACGTTGTTTTTCGCTTCCATCATCGCAAAGTGCAAGCTTGTTCGAAGCGAACGTAGTGCTTCAACCGCTAGGTCTGCAGGGTTAACTAGAGTCAACATCGCCTCTTGTGCAGGGCGTTTCTTACCCGACTTTCTAAGCTTCTGGTAAGATTTTTCAATCTTCTCTTGTTGTTCTGATTTTGGAATAGTCGCATATACAGACAAACCGATTTCTTCAATTTGGTCCGGGCTTTCCACTCCACGATGGAATGCAGCGCGAAGCAATACAAACGCTACGCTTAACATACCGCCAAGAAGAGTGGCTAATACTGCAATGAGTGGTTTTTTCGGTTTAACCGCTAAGCCGTTTGAAGCGGCTTTATCAAGAATGCGTACGTTACCTACAGTACTTGCCTTAACTATGGCAAGTTCTTGTGATTTGTTGAGCAATTGAACATAAATTTCTTGGTTTACTTGCACATCGCGAGTTAAACGCAGTACTTCACGTTGAGTTTTTGGAAGCTTTTTGATTTTTGCTTCTAGCTGATGTTTTTGTTTAAGTAACGTTTGACGTTTTTCTAGTACTGCAACATAAGCTGGGTGTTGTTTAGTGAAGCGCTGTGCTAGTTCACTTTCTTTGAATGTCAGTTCATTCAGTTGTGATTCGAGTTCAACCATCACTTTCAAGGTTGATTGCGCTTCTAAACCTAAATCTATAGATTCATTATCTTGGCGGTATTTATTCAGCGCATCTTCATTAATGGTTAGTTGCTGTTTAATTTCTGGTAGCTTGGTTTTTAAGAACTTGAGGCTGTTTTCAGCTTCGGCTGCGTTTCTGTCTACGTTTTGTAGGAAGTAGTTAGTTGCAACATCATTTAGTAGGTCAATATTTTGTTGAGAGTCTGGTCCTTCGAAGCCAAAGGATAAAATACCGGACTGTTTACCACGTTCAGATACTGATAAGTTAGACGCTAACCAATTGATAGCGGTGAGTTTAGAGCGTTGTGATAAGTTGAAAACCTGTCCTTGTTTACCCGAAAGGTATGAAACAAAGATAGAGAATGCGGCTTGATCAGATGTTGCCGATACTTGAGACGATTTAGCTAACTCCCCTACTTTTCCTTTTAAAATCAGTTTTTCGTTAGCATCAACTAGTGAGTACTCACCCGTTTGTACGTTATCAAGGGTAAGTTCATAACCCTCTGTATCGGCATATTCAGGGATGTTAAATCGTTCTACTTTTATGTGGGCTTCTTTGCCTAAGCGCATGGCTAAGCCTTTACCGATAACTGGTAAGTAGTCAGGCGTTGCGACCGTAGTTAAGTTGAATTTATCTACTGTTTTGCTTAAAACCATGCGAGATTTAATAATCTCAATTTCAGTGGCAGCGTTAGACTCTTGAGCAAACATGTCGCTCAAGCCTTCGCTCAATGCTGGCATACCACTGTTTTTTTGTTCTACTTGAATTAGTGCATCTGCTTTATAAATTGGCGTTGCCAATAATGCATAGGTCACACCTAATGCAGCAAAGATGAAAGTAGTAACAATGATGATCCACTTACCATCAAGCAACAGACCAAGCAATTTACCAAGATCGATTACGTCAGGTTGAGGGGTTTGTTGTGAACGATTTGCACGAGTGTTTTGGGTCATGAGAAATAGGTTCTAGCTCAGGTAAGTAGATTAAATAAATTTGGAGTTGAGTGGAGCGCTTACAGGCGCTTTATCCACTCTTTTGCTGACTTATCAATTAAGCCATACACGTGTTCAAATGCTTCTAAGCTTTGCTTGTAAGGATCAGGGATTTCTTTGTTTATCCAATGTCCATACAGCATGGTTTTTCCGCGAGCGGCTGGGGCTAACTTGGTAATCGCGTCAATGTGACCTTTTTCCATAACTAGAATAAGGTCGTTCTCTGCAATCATTTTAGTCGTTATTTGTCGCGCAACATGGTTAGTTAAGTCTAAATCTTTGTTTGCTGATACTGTGATGGAGTTTTCATCAGTCGGTTTATCAACTAATGCGCCCAACCCCGCCGAAGTGACATTTTTTGCTGGCAATGCCTGCTTTAAAATCTCTTCCCCAATAGGGCTACGGCAAATATTGCCAATGCACACTACCAATATGTTGTTGAACATGAATGTAATCCTGTTGCGCTGCGTTATTACCAGTTATGAATTCTTACTGCCATTTCAGTTAGGTCATTTAAACCGCTGATGGTAGGCAAGATTTGGCTAACCACACGGTTGTATTGCACGATTGGCGCTGCGGTTACATACACTACATCATATGGCTCAAGTTCAAATTCTGTACCTGTAACCAATGCTGTTGCGTCACTAATATCCAGTTGATATACGTTTGCGACGATGTGTTCTGGTCTTGGTTGTTTACCTTGCTCAGCAAGTTGTTGATTTTTTGCTTCAAGGTCGCGCTTTTCTTCATCAGTTAACGATTGATCACGAACTTGCGCAAGATAGGCTTCGTGCGCTTTATCACGTTGGCCGCTACGTACTACAAATACGCCTGTTGCGTTTGCTGCTAACTCATTAATGCCACCCACTTCACTTAGTGCTTCAGTCAGTGTCATACCAGAACGATCAATTTTAAGCAATTTAGGTGACTTTACTTCACCAAGTATAAACACCTTCTGCGCATCGTTACGAGGCACATGGATGATATCACCTTTTTGTAGCAAACGATTTTGTGTTAGGTCGCCATTTTGCATTAGATCATGTAAGGATAAAGTTTCTGACTTACCTTGGCGAGTGAGAGTAACATTGCGCCAATCCGCGTCGGCGGTTAGACCACCCGCTTGGTTGATAGCATCTAAAAAAGTAAGAGGGACATTGGTAAGAGGTTGATACCCTGGCTGGCGAATCTCACCCGTCACATAGGCTTTTTGTGAACGGAAACCAGCAATATTGACGTCAACTTGGGGACTTTCAATGTAACGAGCTAGGCGATCAGAGATCTCTTTACGTACTTGTTTAACTGTTTTACCAGCTACTTTAACAAATCCAATATATGGATAAAAAATAGTTCCATCGGCATGAACCCAGTGACCAGCTTCTTGAGCACTACGATAAGAACCGGCAGGGATAGTTAGTTCAGGGTGATCCCATATAGTTATGTTTAGTATATCGCCTTCACCAATAACATACTCATAGTTAGCCGCTTCTGCATCTAACACAGGGTTGCTAAGAGAATGTGCTTCCACAGCCGCAAACGACGCGTAACGGTTAACAAAAGAGGGAGATAAAGGGTATACGTTAACGACGTTGACTGGAGTTTGTGCCAGCTCTTGCTCAGACATTTTTGATTCGTCTGGCGTAGTGTTAATTACTTGCTTATTGTCTAAATCGACAGTTGAGCCCGGCATAGTACAGCCTGAGATGGCTAGCAATGTTGCCAAAGGCAAGACTGTTTTAAAGATTGGTTTCATAATTAATGGCTTACAGGCAGATAAGTCTATTTCGGGTTGCGATATAGTACAGGAAAAATGACAGTTTGGGTACGCTACCGCCCAGAGGATTATTCGAAATTCCACGATTCGGTAGTGTTATTAAATTGTTGTATCTTTGATTTGCTGACTCTTGATTTTTACAGATCGACAGGTGACTGAGCCACGCCAATTTGTAATACAAGTTAAATGCATACAATAAGATTTATATCTTGAGTATGTATTACGCCACAAAAACTAACTTAAAGTATTGATCTGAGGCAACAACTACTTTGTATGCTTTGAAAATGACTTTTTACCCATGGAATATACCAATAATAAAACTGAAATTCACTACCAATACAATAACTTAAGCGACATAGCCATCATCAAATCAGCTTTATTAGACCTGACACCATAACTGCATAATTATGCAATAAGTGATGTTTGGTTCACGGCCCAAATTTTATAGAAAATGTGTTTCATAAAGATGACACAGCTATAAATTGTAATACTTTATATGGGTCAGTGTACTCCCAAAGTACTATTTTTTTCAACATAACCTACAAAGTTTAAAAAATTAATACATCGAATTAAATCGTAGATCACAAAACGAAATATAATCTTCTGTCTACATGAGTATGCGCCCATACCAACTTGCTTTTTTCAACTCGATTTTTAATCCCAAAACCTACTTTTATATTTCAAAATGTAACTTACTAGTGAGCTATATTTACCTTGGCATAACGGTTAGCCAATATCGCACAATAAAAAATTTGAATAGGGTGATAAAGCATGATCGGCAGTAAAATCATGCCTAAATTAGGATTATGCGCAAAAATCACTTTTGCCATTGGGATACCTGCGGCTAGGGTCTTTTTCGAGCCACAAAACACAGCGGCCACTTCGTCTTGGTGGGCAAAGCCGACTTTTCTTGCGCCCCATTGAATGGCGTGCACCATGACCACCAGCACTAGGAAGCAAATCACGATTGAGGCGATTAACAATGGCAGTGAGAAGTCGCTCCATATGCCGTGTTCAATAGAATCACAAAATGCGCTGTAAACAATAGTAAGGATGACGTACTTATCTAGCTTGTTGACCACGCTTTTGTGCTTTTGTGTCCACTCTAACAACCAAGGGCGTAGCAGTTGGCCTAACACCATAGGCAATAGCAACATCTTAGAAATTGAGATGACAGAATCTAGTAGGTTTAGGTCGGCCCCTTCCATTCCCATAAACGCTTGAATAAGCAGTGGCGTGATAAATACACCTAAGATACTGGATAACGAAGCGTTAAAGATGGCGCCAGGGAGATTGCCTTTGCCAATTGAGGTCATGGCAACTGAGGAAGAAATTGTGCTCGGTAGCACAAACAGATAACAGAAACCAAAAGCGAGCGCTGCGGGCATGTAGGCTAACATTCCCTTGCCGAACACTAGCCATAACAATGGATAGGCAACAAAGGTGGCGCACTGCACATAGATATGAAGTTTCCAGTTGGTTACACCATCGGAAATGGCTTTTGGCGATAAGCCTAAGCCATGCAAAAAGAATACTAACGCGATGCCTAGAACAGTGATGGTATCAAGGTGCAGCACTCCGCCGCTTTTACCCCAATCAGGAGTCAGTATGGCTAGCGCTATTGCCAGTACCATACCAATTAGAAACCACTCTTTCTTAAGCTTGCTTTGAAAATCCATCTTGCACTTCTCAAGTTGTCCATTTTATGAAAACGCACACGATGTTAACTAGTTTCGTTTTTTTTAGCTACAAAAAAAGTTAAAATTATTGATTACATTAGACGCCGACTCGATGTTCGTATTCCACCACCACTTGATTACCATCGACATACACATTACGAATGTCGCCATCAACGGACATTCTTGAGCATAAGGTAATGACACTGTTTTCCACCGTTACATTCGCTCTCAATGACGGAATAGCGTAACTCGCATCCACCTTTAAATATTCGCAAAAGCGCGTCACAAACGGATAGGTCAGCGTTGCTCTGCCACGCAACAATTGCCCAAACTCGGCTTGCGATACACCTAGTTTTCTTGAGATATCCATTTGCGTTAAGCGCATTTTGGCTTTTTGTGACATCCAAGTGTCATAGAGGGCGGTTCGGTCTTGTTCGGTAAATTCCATTGTGCTGTTCAGAGTCTATTTCAGTTGCCAATAGTGTCGCTTATGCACAAAGTTGATTGTCAAATCAGCGTTAGCGGAGTGTAAGAGGAAGACAAGATGTGATGGGAAGCGGTTCTGGAATGACTATTCCAGAACCTTGTTTGAAGAATTAGGCTTTGGCTGTTTTCTGTTGATAGGCCGCCATCACGTGTTCGGTGTTCTCTTGATATTCCGCCAGACCTTTTGCTCTAAGATCGCAGGCAGGGCAATCGCCACAACCTGAGCCAACAATGCCGTTGTAACAGGTTAAGGTGTGGTCTCGCACCATCTCAAGGGCGTTGTAGGTATCTGCCATCGCCCATGTTTCGGCTTTATTGAGCCACATAAGTGGAGTGTTGATCAGCAACGGATAATCCATGCCTTGCGCCAACGCTGAGTTCATGGTTTTGACAAATTCATCACGGCAATCTGGGTAGCCCGAAAAGTCAGTTTCGCAGACGCCAGTAATCAAGGTTTTTGCGCCGACTTGGTAAGCGTAAATCCCCGCTAGGGTCAAAAAGAGAATATTGCGCCCTGGCACAAATGAATTTGGTAGACCATTGTCGGCCAATTCATGGGATACAGGAATGTCATCACGAGTTAAAGAGCTGACCGCCAATTCATTAAGAAGCGTAACATCCATGACTTTGTGCGCGGTTACGCCCAGTTGTTTTGCCAAGCTTTTAGCCACTTCAATTTCTTGACGGTGGCGCTGACCGTAGTCATAAGTGATGGCATGTACTTCATCATATTGAGTTAAGGCTTGCACAAGGCATGTAGTTGAGTCTTGGCCTCCACTGAAAATAACGACGGCTTTATTCATGGTTTAGTCTTCCTGCTGATATTGAGTCGATCGCGCACAATCTAACAAATTTGTGTGATAAAACAAATTTATACTTCAAGTTCCCAAAGTCAATCCGACTAATGATAAACTCACTTAAAATAATAAACATTAGGTAAGTAAACCATGGAAAAAACAACCCGCACCATGAACAAGCAAAAGCACGTCGCGCTTGTTGCCCACGACCATTACAAGCAAGAGTTATTGCAGTGGACGATTGAAAACAAAGAAAAACTGGCCAAGCATTCTCTGTACGCTACTGGTACTACTGGTCACTTACTAAGCCGTGAAACTGGCCTAGAAATTAAAAGTTTGATGAGTGGCCCTATGGGTGGCGACCAGCAATTAGGCTCTTTAATTGCGGAAGGCAAAATTGATGTGATGATCTTTTTCTGGGACCCACTGAATGCCGCGCCGCATGACCCAGATGTGAAAGCCCTACTGCGTATTGCCAGCGTATGGAATATCCCAGTAGCGACTAACCGCGCGACCGCTCGCTTCTTGTTTGATTCACCGTTGATTGATGAAGAAGTCGAGATCAAAATCCCTGATTATCAAAGCTATTTAGAAAAACGCATGTAATCAGCCACTTTTCAAAGCGTTATAAACTCAAAAACCTCGGAAATAACTCCATTACGGAAGCTATTTTCGAGGTTCTTTTTTGCATGTTTGCTAATTACAGATAATCAGTGACAGTTACTCTACAAAGATATTGGCATCAATCTCTGTATCTTCTTCATAAGGCTCAGGCTGTGATTTCTTACGCTTCCTGTCATTACTGGTGCCAGCACGGTTTTCTGCAATGTCGACGGTTAAGTATTCGGAAAACGAGCCAATTACGAAACTTTTAAATGCATACAACGAAGACAGATGACCGCGATAGCCCAAGTAACTTGCGCCAAGTACTATCACCAGTAGTAGTATCACTTTGAAGTTCATCTTTGCCGCCTTGCTACCTTGTTGTTGGTCTCCCTGCATACAGTGTAGTCATTAGCGGCAGTCATTTTAAAAAATGGTTACTTTTTCTTCACCGCATAATTGCCTTCTAGCAATTCGGTAGCAAAGACGGACGGCTGTAAGTCGTAGCTGACAATCACTTCTTGTTTAGCGCGAGTTAACGCCACATAAAATAGTCGTCTTTCTTCGGCAAACGGGAAGCTATCGCTATTGGATTTCAGCGCCACATCCAAATGCGGGGCGCGTTCTTTTTGCGGGAAGTTATTTTCATTCACACCCATCAATAGCACGATATCC